>JACQVO010000018.1 GCA_016209725.1 Candidatus Methylomirabilota bacterium
GAGCGCCTCCTCGCCGGACCGCGATGGGACCTGGTCGTCATCGACGAGGCCCATCACCTCAGCCGGATCCGATACGGGAAAAAAGTCCAGGCAACCCAGAACTACCGGCTGGCCGAGGCGCTGCGTGGCCATACTCGGGATCTCTTTTTCCTGTCCGCGACGCCCCACCAGGGGGATCCCTTTCAATTCTGGTCCCTCATCCAGCTTCTCGACGACAGCCTCTTCGAGTCGCCTGAGGCTCTGCTTGATCACCGCGGCCTCCTCAACCGGGTGATGATCCGCCGCACGAAACGTGAGGTCACGGACGCCGAGGGGCGGCCGATCTTCATGCGCCGGCAGGTGCACACCCAGGCATTCCCCCTGGCCGTCCGCGAGCGCTCCTTCTACGACCGGCTGACCGAGTACCTGCGTGAGGGCTATGGTGTGGCCGGTCTGGGCCTGGCCGGAACCACGAGCCAGCAGCGTGCGGTGGGCTTCGTCATGGCCACCTTCCAGAAGATCATGTCCTCCAGTCCGCGAGCCATTCGCCAGGCCCTCCGACGCCGTCTGCTGATCCTCCTGGCCAGAGAGCAGATGTCGCTGGAGGTTCGGATGGGCCGGGCATCCCGACCGTCCGCTGTTGCGGAACACATCCTGGCGCTGCAGGAGGAAATGCGCGAAGTCGCGACCGCCATCCATGCAATCCCCGCGTCGTTGTCCCAGCGCGCAGAGGCAGATGCCTACGTGGCCCAGGTGAAGCAGCGGCTGGC
Source organism: Candidatus Methylomirabilota bacterium (assembly GCA_016209725.1). GTDB lineage: Bacteria > Methylomirabilota > Methylomirabilia > Methylomirabilales > 2-02-FULL-66-22 > 2-02-FULL-66-22. The sequence continues at coordinate 750 of JACQVO010000018.1, forward strand.
CCGGAAGGCCGCCCTGGACGAGACGACGGGCTGGGCCCTGGATGGTGATGAGGAGGGCGAGGAGGGGATCTATGCCGAAACGGACATTCCGAACGAGGCCCAGAAGGTCCGCGAGCTAATCCGGTTGGTGCCGGAGGGGACCGACCGCAAGTACGACACCCTTGTTCGCGCGATCGAGCAGCTCCGACGCGGGACGCCCTCGGAGCGGGTCGTCATCTTCACGCAATACCGGGAGACGCTGGAGTTTCTCCGGGAGGAGCTGAGCAAGATTCACGGTGCCGGGAAGATCGCTACCATCAAAGGCGGCCCCTTGGAGGACAAGATCGAGGCGATCGAGGCCTTCTGGGCCGAGGCTGGAGCGCAGTTCTTGATCAGCACCTCGGCGGGCGGGGAGGGGATCAATCTCCAGGTGGCCCACATCCTCTTCAATTACGACCTCCCCTGGAACCCCATGGCGGTGGAACAGCGGATTGGACGCATCCACCGCTACGGTCAGCACGACACGGCGCAGGTGTACAACCTGGTCGCCGAGGATACGGTGGAAGCGCGCATGTACCAGCTTCTCGAGGAGAAGCTCTTGGAGATTGCGCGAACCATAGGCAAGGTGGACGCGGTCACGGGCGAGGTGGTGGAGGACTTCCGATCCGAGATCCTCGGCTTCCTGGGTTCCTCTCCGAACTACCAGGACCTCTACAAGAAGGCCCTGGTGGACCGGGATTACCGGCGGACCGAGGTCGAGATGGCCGAGGCCATCGAGCGAGCCAGACGGGCGAGCGAGGCCCTCCGGGCCCTGACCCAGGACCTGGACGCCTTTAACCTCGAACACTACCGGACCATCCGTGGGCATTTCACGATGAAGGATCTCCGAGTCATTGTCGAGCGGGCGATCCTGCGGCTGGGCGGCACCTTCATCCCCAACGGCGACCTCGTGGCCATCGAGACTCCCGAAACCCTCCTGCCGTACCCAGGCGTCGTCCCGCGCTACAGGGAGGCCACGTTCGAACGGGACGTCGCGATGCGACGGCGCAATGTCCAGCTTCTCGGCCTCGGCCATCCCCTTGTGGATGCTGTGATCCGCCACCTTCAGCGACCGCAGCAGGCCGGGGATGTGTGTCATCTCGGCAACGGGCCACAAGACGCAGGACGTATCTCCGTCCGTGCTCTCTTCCATCTGGAGTTGGAACGGGGGAGAAAACGCTCGGTGTATGTCAACCTTCTCCTCACGCCTGATGGTTCGTGGGAGGAGGCGCCGCCACGGTTCGACGTTGATCTGTTGCCCCAGCAGCGTACCCACAGCCGCGAAGTGGTGACCGGTCGGACGCTCGAAGGGCTTCAGCTCATCGCCGAAAATGCCCTCGATGCTGTGGGTGCGCGCCTTCGCGCAACTACCGATGGAGTGGTCAGCATTCGCCACACGATTGCTGGCCTCGCGGCGTGAACGCGTTGCCTGGCCAAGCCGCAGGCAGGCAGTCCGGGCTCTCGGGATTCTCGTGGAGGTGGTGAGGTGACGGAGGCGGAGCTTCGGAGGTTGCTGGCAGGCCAAGAGGGAGAGGCCGTCGAGTTCAAGCCGAAGCTCCTCAGCCGTCGCGAGATTGCAGAATACTCCGTCGGAATCGGAAATGCCGGAGGCGGCTGGCTCATCATGGGGGTCAGTGATCAGATCCCCCGCCATATCATCCCTCTGGCTTTGCCCCCCGAGGAAGAACTCGCCAGGATTCGGGAGAGCGTCGCTGACGCGGCGCAAATCCACATCACGATCGAGGTCGTTCCCCTTCCGGAAGGACCGGTGCTCGTGGTGCGTCTTCCCTCGCGCCCACGGGGCGTCCCCTTTCACACCCGTGACGGGAAGTATCTGATTCGATTGGGCGACGAACTACGCGGAATGACTCTCGCTGAGATTGACGCCATCCGGCAGGAAGCAGGGATGGAGCTTACCGCCTCCCCTCTGCCGGGGAGTGCTGCCGACCACATCAGCGCCACAGCGATGGAGGAGCTACGCGGTGTGATGCGAGAGGCGGGGGCAGCCCCAGAGCTGGCGAAATTGTCCGACATGGATCTGCTTCGCTCCCTCGGCGTCATTGCGGATGATGGAGGACTGCTCGTGGCAGGACTGCTTCTCGCCGGAAAGCCGGAAGCCATCCACACGCACCTACCCCACGCGCAGTGGCAGTTTCGCCGGATGAAGTCCGACACGGAGTATGACCATGCCGAGGATGGCCACGAATGTCTTCCTCTCGCGCTCAAGCGGCTCCGAGACCTTGTTGCGGCCAATAATCCGATTGTGACGATCCCTGGCTTACTGGTTCACGCGGAGTTCCCCCGCTACCCCAGTCTCGCCCTGCGTGAGCTCATCGTCAATGCGCTCGCACACCGGGATTACACCATCCCCGGGGCAGTGGCCTTGAAGCTCTATCCAGACAGACTGGAACTCAGTAATCCGGGGGGTTTCATCGGTGGCGTGACACCCTAAAACATCCTCCACCATCCGTCTGCTCCCCGCTACCCAATGCTTTTCCAGGCCCTTGCCCGGATGAGGCTTGCCAATGCTGCCAATCTGGGCGTGCCCCGCGCCTTCCGGGATCTTCTCACGGAAGGAAAGGAGCCGCCGATCTACTGGGCCTCAGAACGCGCTGTTCGGGTAACCGTAAAAGGGCAGGAGGCCCGCCGCGAATTCCTTGAACTCGTGCAACGGTACCCTGGTTTGGACGTAGACCACCTCTTGGTGCTCCACTATCTCACCCGCCACAGGGAAATCACCGTTCGCACTGCGGGAGAAATGTGCCAGCGGCCGGTGGATGGAGCGAGAGAAACCCTGGGCCAGCTTGTCACGCAATGGAACCTCTTGGAGAGCGGAGGCGGCACAGGCCGGGGGCGCTATTATCGGCTCTCCCGCCAGGGGTACGATTTGCTGATCGGAACCCTGAGATACCATGTGGACCGGAGGCTCAGCATTGAGAATGCAAAGGCTCGGGTGCTCGCCGCACTGGCAGACCGCCCATTGACCAATGCAGATGTGCGCGAGATCACCCAATTATCACGCTACCAGTGTGTCCGCCTGATGACCTCATTGCGGGCGGAAGGTGTGGTCGAGGTACGGGGCTTCCGGCGTGGTGCTCGCTGGCATTTGTGCGCTCGCACATAAGAATGAGCGGCGCACATAACTTCGGACCTGGGGCACGGGGGCACTCAAAGGATCAAAGATAGTCGTGTCCTTGCAGGGCCGGGGCCGCACCGCTCGCCATACGCCAGGCCCAAACCTCACATCTTCAAGGCAGACAAGCCGGCGGCGCCGGAAATGAGCCACGAAGAATGCGCAGAATGCGCCAGGGGCGCATTCTCGGTGGTCCGGGGGAGCGGAATGCGCCAGATGGCGCATTTCTCGATGGGGTGAGCGGGGACCCGATGGGGATCAGGTGGCCGGCGGTAGCCGGGGGGTTTCTGCTGGCGAGCTACATCAAAGGGACGACGGGGATGGGCTTCCCCCTCGTCGCGACGCCCATGGTCGCGATGCTGGTGGACGTCCGGACGGCCTACGCCCTCCTGCTCATGCCCAACATCCTGATGGATGTCTTCCAGATCGGCCGGGCAGGGTTGCCGTGGCCCCTGTGGCGGCGGCTGGCCCCTCTGCTGGGCACCACCGTCATCGGCGTCTTCCTGGGGACCCGGATCATGATCGCGATCCCGGAGCGCGCCATCCTCCTGGCCCTCGCCGGGATGATTCTCGTGTTCCTGGCCTCCACTCGCATGCGGGTTGAGCTGCGAGTTCCCCCGGAGTGGGAGAGTTGGCTGGGGCCCCTCACCGGCCTCGTCGGCGGGGTGCTCAACGGTGTGACAAACGTCTTCAGCCCCATCGGGGCCATCTATCTCTTGGCGCTCCAATTCGACAAGAGGGACTTCGTGAAGGGCATCGCCTCGATGCTCCTGGCGGCCAAGGTCAGCCAGCTCGTCGCAATTGCGCGCTGGGGCCTCTACACACCGGCGATCCTCCAATGGTCGGCGGGGCGCTCACGGCGGTCGCTCTGGGGGCATTCTGGGTCGGCCTGAAGACCCAGGATCGCGTTCACCAGGAGACCTTCGCCCGCCTCCTGCACACATCCTGCTCGGCGGCATGGCCCTCTTCTTCGTGTATCGGGGGCTGTTCGCCGGCGCTCCGGTTCACTGAAATCCCCCGGATTCGAGATACGCAATTACGCAAGCCTGGCCCCTATCATCCACTCTCATTGGCGTGATCGACGGGGGCCGCGGTCCGTCACGGGCGGAGTGGCGTCTTGGCGGTGCAACGGTAAGGTGGGCGACGGGTTGGGCTCAGCGGCGGGGGAACGCCTTCTTCAGCTTGCGGAGCAGAATGTCGCGCTTGGCCGGGCTCAGCCGGTCCACGAAGAGGACGCCGTTCAGGTGGTCCAGCTCATGCTGGAGGATGCGGGCCAGGAGATCCTCCCCCTCGACCTCGATGGGGTGCCCGCTGCGATCCAGTCCTCGGACCAGGACGCGGCGCGCCCGCCGGACCTCCTCGCGGAAATCCGGGATGGAGAGGCACCCCTCCTCGGCGACGATCTCCCCGTCGGAGGCGACGAGCTCGGGATTGATCATCACCAGGAGCTTGGATGGGTCGTGATCCTCCGACGGGTTGGCCACGAAGACCCGCTGGAGGCTGCCGACCTGATTGGCGGCCAAACCCACTCCCGGAGCGGCGTACATGGTCTCGATCAAGTCGTCGATGAGCTGCTGCAAGTCCCCGTTGAGGGTGCCGACGGCCCGGGCCGCCTGTCGGAGGATCGGGTGGCCGTAGGCGAGGATGGTTCGGGCCATCAGTAAATTCGTCATTGGAGCGGCAAGCTCGCCACCGCGTTTAGGTCATACCCGGCGCACTCGCCGCGCCGCAGGCGGACCGAGCCGGCGGCGGCGATCATGGCCGCGTTGTCGGTGCAGAGCGCCGGGGAAGGCACGTAGAGCTGGATTCCCTCGGCCTCCGCCTCGGCCTTGAGGGCCTGGCGGAGCGCCCCGTTACAGGCGACGCCGCCCGCCACCACGACCGCGCTCAGGGCGTGGTTGCGGGCAGCCCGCATCACCCGCTCCACCAGCATATCCACGGCCGCCTGTTGGAAGCTGGCGCACACATCGCGCAACCCCTGGGGGCCGAGAATGGACGGTCCGGATCGTTTCAGGTGATGCACGACCGCCGTCTTGAGACCGCTGAAGCTGAAGTCCAGGCTGCCGTCGCGGAGGACGGCTCGGGGAAAGGCGATCGCCTCGGGGTCGCCGCCGCGAGCCTCACGCTCGATGGCGGGGCCGCCGGGATAGCCGAGACCCAGCAGCTTGGCAACCTTGTCGAAGGCCTCCCCGGCTGCATCGTCCCGGGTCCGGCCCAGCAGGCGGTACTCGCATTCGGCCGGCATGTGGTACATGTGGGTATGGCCCCCCGAGACCACCAGGGCCGCGAAGGGATGGGTGAGGGCCGGGAACTCCAGGAAGGCGGCGGCGATGTGCCCCTCCAGGTGGTTCACGCCCACCAGCGGGAGCTGGCGGGCGAAGGCCATCGCCTTCGCCACCGAGACCCCGACCAAAAGCGACCCCACCAACCCCGGTCCGACCGTCACGGCCAACGCCGTGAGCTCCGCCAAGCCTACGCCGGCGTCCGCCAGGGCGCTATCCAGGACCGGCAGGATCACCTCGAGGTGGCGGCGGGAGGCGAGCTCGGGGACGATGCCCCCGTAGGGCGCGTGCACCTCCACCTGCGAGGCGACCACGTTGCTCCGGATGCGGCGACCGTCCTCCAGGACCGCCGCGGCCGTCTCGTCGCACGAGCTTTCAATGCCGAGCACCAACTCCACGATTCTTTAACCGCCAGGCCGCCAAGGTCGACAAGAGTGTCATGCTCCGACTATTGGATCGGGGAAAGGGGACAGTGATTATGGTGCGCTCTGAGCATGGCGTTCTTGGCGTCTTGGCGGTTTGTCTGATTTGGTCAAACCTATCCGGCGGACTTCGCCTCGGCCTTGGGGGGTGCGCCGTTTCTCTCCAGGATCCGCGTGGCCTTCAGGATCTCGATGGCCCGCTGGAGCTGAACGTCCTTCTGGAGATCCACCACGTCGCGGCGCCCGATCTCCACCCCCTCCCCTTCCTGGTCGCCGATCCGCTGGTCGCGCGGGCGTTCGCCGGCAGCCAGGCGGCGCGCCTCCTCTTCCCGTTGGCGCTGCTGGGCCGTGACCTCCGGCTTGGGCGGCTCCACGATGATGTCCGGCATGATCCCGGTCCCGTGGATGGAGCGGCCGCGCGGGGTGAAGTACTTGGCCGTGGTCAACCGCAGGCCCGAGCCGTCAGAGAGCGGGATCACCGTCTGCACCGACCCCTTCCCGAAGGTCTTGGTCCCCAGGA
>JACQVO010000095.1 GCA_016209725.1 Candidatus Methylomirabilota bacterium
AAGCCCTGCGGGAGCGGGACGGCTTGACCTATGGCGTGTACAGCTACTTCCACCCTGTGCTGGGCGAGCGCCCGTGGGTGGTCTCCCTGCAGACCGGCCCGGCCTCGGTGGAGCGTGCCATGGCGGGCGTCCTGGCGGAGGCCACGCGACTTTGCGACGCCGGGGTGACCGCCGAAGAACTGGACGAGGCCAAGGCGGCCTCCATCGGATCCCTGGTGCTCTCCATGGAGGACCAGTTGGGAATGGCCTTCGTCCTGCGGGACACGGAGCTCTTCCAGCTCGGGCTGGACTTCCCACAGACCTTCCCGCGAGCCATCCGCGCGGTGACCGCCGACCAGGTCCAGGCCGCGGCCCGGAAGTACATCCGTCCCGACCGCCTGATCCACATCGTCGTCACCCCGCCGCAACCCTAAACAACACGGCTCGGCACCGCCCGAGGTCCTGGGGAATCCGCGCGACGGTCATCCGGCTCAGACGGGCCCGGGCAGCAACAGAGCACGCGCCGGAGAAAAGGAACATGCGGGGTCCTCATTTCACGGCATGGACCTGTCGTTTCGTCGGGCATTCACGGGTGAGCAGGTGAGAACTCCAATCGACCAGAACCGCCATCCTCCGACACAACCGAAGGCGATCGTCCTCGGCCTTGGACACCCGAGAAGCTATGCGACCATCCGATCCCTGGCGAAGGCCGGCGTGCCGGTCGTGGCAGTGCACCATCAGCACAGGGTACACGCACACTCCCGATACCTCGCAGCCGCGCTCCGTTTCAGCGCCAACCCTGACGAACAACTGGTGTTCCTGGAGAGACTCGGTGAGGAGGAAGGCGCCCTGCTCTTCCCCACGAATGATGAATACCTTGTCCTCGTGTCGAAGAACATTGCCCGCCTCTCAAGGCGGTTCATTCTGAGTACCCCGCCGTGGGAGATACTCCGGCACCTGATGGAAAAAACCCGGTGCTACAAGATCGCCCAGGAGGCGGGAGTCCGGACGCCGACCTTTTACCGGCCTCGGGACTCCGGGGAACTGAACGAGATCGTGAGACGCCTGGATCTCAGGGAGTGCCAGTACATCCTGAAGACCGATGTCACCACGGTTCCCGCCGATGCGCGCACCCGACGATTCTCGAAGGCAGCCGGGTCGGATGCGGCCTCGATTGCGGTGAACTGTCTGGAGATCTTCTCACGACTCGGGGAGTTCCCCATCATCGAAGAGGTTGTTCCGGGGAGAGCCGACCGCTGCATCGGCGTTCACATGGTCGTCGATCGCAATCACGAACCGCTCATGACGTTCTGCGTGAGACGCCTGAAGCTCTCGACCTACTCGACGGGCGGCCAGTTCATCCATCCCTATGACGCGGGGGCAAACGTGTACTGCGAAAGTGTCCACGACGACGAGGCCGCCGAGGCCGCACGGCGATTCGTCCGAAGAGCGGAGTACTATGGTCCGATCACTGTGGAGTTCCGTCGGGATCCGAGAAACGAGACACTCACATTCATCAAGGCCGATCCCCGCGTCGTCCGGGCCACGGGTCTCTCCACGGCACTCGGGCTCGATATTCCGACGGCTGTGTATCGCCTGTTCACAGGTCAGGCGGTCCGCGTGCCGAATTCCTATCCCGACGGAGTTGCCTGGCTCTGGCCGACGGCCTATTTGACCACGCTCTGGAGGAACCGATCCAACCGGTCGTTGCTCAGGGAGCTTGCCACGCTTCTCCGGAGTTTCCGCCGGATCAAGGCATTCGCGCAGGGTGACATTCGAGACCCCATGCCGTTGGTCGCGGCAGCGGGGCGGATGGTTGGGCGAAGACTCGCCCGCAGGATGATCAGGCGCCGGGCTTCCCGTTACCCCACGCCGGGCCAGCCGGAGATCCCGCAGGGATAGGCGCAGACCTCCTCCGGGAGAGTCATGCCATGACGGAGGGCGCCCAACCCCACAGGAGCCCAACAGGAGATTGATACCGGAGGACCCGTCATCAGCCCAGCCCATGGGCGAGCCGACCATTGGTTCAGCGGCTCTTCGAGTTCCCGGCCTGAAGGTTAGCCGACAGCCCGCGGTGGCAGCCGTCCGCCAGCACCGTCGTCACCACGCCGCAACACCGGGGCTCGGCAGGCACTACCTAACGTCTAACCTCATCCATCAAGCCAACCATCAGCAGCGCTTTGCGGCGAGGCGACTCGGCGAAGATCGCCCCGCCGGAAACGCTTACCTCGGCTGGGCAACCTTTCGCAGCTTCTCCTTCACCCAGGCCCGGACGAGTTGCGAGCGGTCAATCCCAGTCCGGCTGGCTACCCGATCCAGCGCCCTCGCGTCAGCCGGATCCAGCCGAGCCTGGATGAGTTTCCGGGGGGCGCGAACAAACTGGGTCGCGGTTTTCTCCCAGCCCGAGAATTCCTCCGGTTGGTGCTTCTCCCAAAACGCTTCGCGTTGGGCATCGGTCCACTTTGAGAATTCTGGGAGCTTCAGTTTTCGCTTCATGGTCAGCGACCTCGCTGGGTCCGGTACCGCCGAGGCCGAGCCTCATCCATGTCCCGGGCGGTGATCAGGCGTAAGACCGTCAGGGGAGGGTCCCTTACCTCCTCGGTGATTTCTTCGGGCAGCAATTGGCGAACCAGGCAGAGAAGCTACCTTCCAGTCCCGGTTCGCGAGTTCAAGCACTGCGTCGTCGGAAATCCCTGGTTCCATTTCGGCAACATATCGTACAAGGTGTCCATCTTCGCGAAGGCGGCCGACGACTTGCCGATCCACGCTTTCGTCTGCCAGGAAGTTCACCGGACTGCCTCGGCAACCGGCTAGACCACATCAGCTCGCAAGACCTCGGCGGCAGGTGTCAGGGCCGCCTGAATCGCCTCGCGGGTCAGACGGGGATGGGCCTCAAGAATGTGTTCGACGGTTTCACCGGCAGCCAGCTTCTCCAAAATAAGCTCGACCGTGATTCGTGTGCCAGTAATGACGGGTTTGCCCATCATCACCGCCGGGTTTGACTCGGGTGATGAGCATGACCCTACCTCCCAAGCCTCTCATGGCCATGATCCGCAGGGTACTTGTCGTGCCGCTCTACGAGGACGCCCGCGTCATCTTGGAATGGATTGCACCTGATCGGAACGAGGTAAAGCCACTGTCTTCTTTAATCCTGGACTGTTTCTTGGCGAGTCCCACTATGCAGGTGTCTGCAAACTGACCGTAAACAGCCTTGACATGCGTTTGGCGGCATGGTAATCAATATGAGAAATTTTCTCAATTGGGGCTCTGCCATGCCAATGACCGCGCTCAAACAAGCTCTCCATGACCAGGGGCTGAAGGTCACCCGGCCCCGCCTGGTGGTCTTGCAGGTCCTCGCCACCACCACGGCGCATCTCAAAGTCGCCGAGGTCCATCGCCGCGCCCGGGAGCTCGATGGCCGCATCGGTCTGGCGAGCGTCTATCGCACCATGGAGCTTCTGGAAAGGCTCCGCCTGGTGAAGCACGTCCACGTGGAGCATCGGCACCGCCACTACGCGCGCCTGCGGGAGGATCACGGACACCACCTGGTCTGCAACGGCTGCGGGCTCGTGGTGGAGTTTTCGGACTGCCGCTTGGACCGGCTGACCCGGACCCTCGCCCGGCGGACGAAATTCCGGATCGAGGGTCATTGCATGGACTTCTTTGGCCAGTGCCAGGACTGCGCTCGCCGATCCGGCAATTCTCGTCGGAGCGATGGACGGAAATCATGAGCCGGACCTCCCTGCAACCCCTCCCCAGCTTGATCCTCGTCTTCTTGATCGGCCTCGTCGCCTGCGAATCCCGACCGCCGCGAGACCAGTCTTCCGGTGCTCAGAGGCTGATCGTGGCCACCACCATGACCGTCCTGGCCGACCTGATCGGACAGGTCGGAGGCGACAAGATCCAGGTGAAAGCGTTAGTTCCTCCCGGGGGGGAGGTCCACACCTACCAGCCGACACCCGAGGACATCAAGAACGTCGCCCAAGCCAAGATAGTCTTCTACAATGGGGCTCACCTCGAAGAATGGATTGACGAGACCATCCGTAGCGCCGGAAAGCAGGACCTGCAGATCGTCGTCCTGTCGCAAGGCTTGCCTGTCCTTTCCGCAGACGGGGGGGAGCCAAACCCGCACCTGTGGCTGGACGTGGCCAACGCCAAGGCGTACGTCGAAAAGATCCGCGATAGCCTCGGTAAAGTGGATACTGCCAACGCCGCACACTACGCGGATCGGGCCAAGACCTACATGGCCCAACTCGACGAACTGGACAAGTGGATCCTGGCTGAAGTGGAAGCGATCCCCAAGGCCCGCCGGAAGCTGGTCACGTTGCACGACGCCTTCCCCTACTTCGCCCGACGGTACGGCTTCACCCTTCACGGTGTCCTGGTGGCCAGCCCAGGCAAGGAGCCGTCGGCTCGGGAGCTCACCCAGTTGGCCCGGCGGATCAAGCGCGCGGAGGTGCCGGCCGTGTTCGCCGAAGCACAGTTCAATCCCAAGGCGATGGAGGTCCTGGCGAGAGACACAGGCGTGAAGGTGGTCACAAACCTGTACAATGACAGCCTTTCCACCGGCCCCGAGGCCAACAGCTTCATGGCCCTGATGAAGCACAACGTGAGCCAGATCGTGAACGCGCTCAAATAGCGGGGGGCGGGGAAAGACAAGCACGATGGACAACAAGGCGTGGCGGTACTGCCTGGAGGTTCGGGACCTCACCGCCGGCTATGACGGCCAGCGGGCGATCGAAGCGATCAGCTTCGCCATCCCGCCCGGGCAGATCGTTGGGGTGATCGGGCCCAACGGCGCGGGGAAGAGCACCTTGTTCAAGGTGATCCTGGGTCTGATCCCGAGGCAGCAAGGTGAGATCCTGCTCCACGAGGCCCCCGCCCTTTCCCAGCGGGCGATGATGGGGTACCTCCCCCAGCTCGAGGAGATCAACCGGGCCTTTCCCGTCTCGGTCCAAGACGTCGTGATGATGGGCCGCTACCCGCGAGTCGGCTGGTGCCGCCGCCTGGGACCCAAGGACTACGAGGCCGTGCGGCGGGCGCTTGCCCGGGTGGATCTCCTCCCCCACGCCCTGACGCAGATCGGCCGGCTCTCCGGGGGACAGCAGCAGCGCGCGTTTCTGGCGCGCGTCCTGGCCCAGGATCCGCATCTCCTCCTCCTGGACGAGCCCGTGAGTGGCGTGGACGCAACCACGCAGCACGCGATCTTCGCCCTGCTGGAAGACCTCCGGAACCTCGGAAAGACCGTCGTGGTGGCCACCCACGACCTGAACTGCGTGGTCGAGCGCTTCGACCAGGTCCTGTGTCTGAACCGGCGGGTGATCGCGTACGGTCCCCCCAGGGAGGTGTTCCGCGAGGATACCCTGGATAGGACGTACGGCAACCACCTGATGATCGTGCAGGTTGGGGATCGCCGCGTGGTGGTGGCCGACGAACACGGACATTGACGAGGAAGGTGTGAAACGTAAGGGGTAAGGGGATGGGCTATATTCGCCTGACCCCTCCCCCCTCACGCCTCACGAGAATTGCCGGGTATGGTCGAACTCCTGACGGCTCCCTTTGAATTCGGTTTCATGCAGCGGGCGCTTCTGGGGAGCGTGCTGGTGGGAACGATCTGCGCCCTCGTCGGAACCTATGTGGTGCTGCGGGGGCTGGCCTTCGTGGGCGACGCTCTGGCCCACGCGGCGTTCCCGGGCGTGGTCATCGCCTATATGCTCAAGGGAAACATCCACCTCGGCGCCACGGTGTTCGCCCTGGCCACCGCCCTCGGGATCGGCCTGGTTTCCCGGCGAGGTCGCGTGAGCTACGACACGGCCATCGGCATCCTGTTCGCCGGTGCCTTCGCCCTGGGCGTCCTCCTCATGAGCACGATCCAGGGATACACCGTGGACCTGTTCAGCTTCCTCTTCGGAAATGTTCTGGGGATCTCGGGCCGGGACCTGCTGGTGGTGGGGGCTTTCGGGGCGATGGTGCTGCTGGCCATCATCCTCTTCTACAAGGAACTGCTCCTTCTGTCCTTCGATCCCATTGTCGCCGAGGCCATGGGATACCCGGTTCAGGCACTGAACTACCTCCTCCTCGGCCTCATCGCCCTGACGATCGTCATCTCCATCCAGGCGGTGGGGATCATCCTGGTTGTGGCGCTCTTGGTGACCCCCAGCGCCACCGCCTCTCTGCTCACCGAGCGCTTCTTCCGCATGATGGTACTCGGCGTCGTCCTGGCCGCTCTCGCCGCCGTGATCGGCTTGTACCTTTCCTACTATCTGAACGTTGCCTCCGGCGCCGCCATCGTCCTCGTGAGCACGTGCCTGTTCTTTCTGGTCCTCGGTGGCCGGGGGCTCCGGATTTCCGGGAAGCCTCTCGCCTGATCACGATGCAGGGCCGGCGTCATTCCCCGCGATTATCCCGAAAAGTGCAGTTCAACCGCAGAGCGCGCGGAGAGCGCAAAGGAAGTGCCCATATTCAAAGCGCCGACCCAGGGGAACTCGGAGATGCGGTTCGGAATATTTCGGTCCGGGCGCCCCTCTCGCCTAATCAGCGTTGTCGACCCTTTGCGATCTCTGCGGGCTCGGCGGTGAAATTGTCGGGATGATTCGCAAATGTGTTCGCGAATAATCCGGCTCAGCCTCGTTTCGGCCGGGTGCTGCCTTTCCGCTTTCTCTCCCGCGCAGCGGCGGCCCTCGCCACCCGAACCGACTGCCCGGCGGTCGAGCGGGCCTCGGGTCTCAGATCCCATGCCTCGCGCACGACCTCCTCCCCGCCGAACTTGCGGACCGTCCGCATGAGACGCTCGAGATGCGCCTCGTGGGGGGCGAAGGCCGAGCGGGGGATGGGTGGCAGGTCTCCGCCAATGGCCCGGACCGTCTCGCGGCCCAACTGGTCCAGTTCGGACCGTTCCAGCCGGACCGCCATGGCCAGGGCCTGGCTCAACGTCACGGTCTGAGCCGCCGTCCGCTCGCAGGCCTGGATCGTCGCCTGCAGGGGGCGCAATCGGCCCTGGATATCGGGCACCTGTCCTTTCCGGTCCGCCAACTCCTTGACCATAGTCAAGACCCCGACGTGCTCATGCTCGTCCAATGCCATCTCCCACCAGATGCCGGCGACGGCGGGCACATCGCTGAAGCGCCGGTAGAACCGGGTGTAGAGGCGGGCCACCCTTCCTTCCAGCTCGATCAAACGATCCAGCGCCATGTGAATGCGCATCCTCTCCTCCTGCCTCCACCGCTTCTGCCGGCCCCTCCCTGCCTCGCCCGTCAGAGTATACACGAACGGTGAATCATGCGCTTCCTGCGCTTTTGCCCCAGGCGATGACGTCCCCGCAGGCACCCAAGCCTCTCGCGTCCCCGGCGAAGAAGTGGTCCGTGTGAAGTCCTCGCAGCTCGAATGCGCACACAATCGTCGGGCCACCATTGCATCGTCAGAAATTCATGAGCCCGATGCCGGCCACGGTCACCACCGCGCCGGCCACCGTCTGCCTCGACGGTCGCTGCCCCAGCACCCACACCTCGAAGGGGAGCGCAAAGAGCGGCGAGGTGGACGACAGGACATTCCCCACGGCGACCCCGCCATACTTGATCCCCGTGGTGAAGAGAAGTGACCCGATGGCGCTGAGGAGACAGATGGCGGCGAGGTGGCCCTGCTCCGCCCGCGTGCTCCCCCGGACGGCGCCCAGGGTCCCGCGCGTCCAGGGGGTGAGCCAGAGGAAGACCCCGCCCGCCGGGATGCGCACCGCCGTGGCGGCCATCACGGAGACCACCTGGAGGACGGGCTTCAGGATGACGGCCGCCAGCGCCCACGCACCTGCGGCGAGGAAAACGAGCCGGATGCCCCGCCGCGTCGCGCCGCGGCGCTCGGCCGGGCCCTCACCCTTCCCGGAGATGATGAGGATGATGCCGCCCACCACCAGCAGGATGCCAATCGCCCGGGGGAGGGTCACCGCCTCTCCCAGCAACCCGATCCCCACGAGGGTGGTGAGGAGCGGGTTGGCCATGCTGAGGGTCAGGGCCCGGGTGACCCCGAGATGATCCATGCTGGCGAAAAAGACGGTGTCGCCGAAGCCCATGGCGATGATCATCGCCCCCCACAGGGCCAGGACCACTCCCAGCGGCATCCGGACCATCTCGCCCCCGTAGCCGGCCGCCAGCGCCACCGCGAAGACGATGCCCCCGCCCACTGTCGCGCGCGTGGCCGTGATGCCGGCCGGCGTGATGGTGCCGGACAGGGAGCGGACCAGGATGCTGATGGCCGCCCAGTTCATCCCGGTGCCCAGGCCGGCCAGAATGCCCTTCGTCAGGTCGGTCATCGTCCCTCTGTCCCTGCGAGTCAGTGCAGGACATCCTGCTCCATGCGAATGACCATCCCATGGATCGTTCCATCTTTCAAGCCTCAAGATTGACAGGGGGAACGGGAGGAAGCGGACGTGGTTGAAGAAGCGAACTTGTCGCTGCTCGGCCATCGTGGTGACCCGCGCGATCCTCCCGGTGGAAATGTCCAGGAGGCGGGCCCGCGTCCTTGGGGGCATCCCTGTGCCGGCCCTTCCGCCTGCTCCGCCCTCGCAGCGTGAGACTGCGTCGGTCCCGAGAACAGAGACAAGACCAGAGTTATAATACCTATAATGCAACGTCCCCTAAGGGCAAATTGAGGCGAGCCAACCATGCCGGACTCTAGCGGAGGCTTGTGACATCCGGGGTCAATCGTGCTCTAGGATTCTCTGGGCCTCGGCCTGGACGGCGTCGCGCAGGGACGGCGGGCTGATAACGCGCACGTCGCCCCCGAAGCTCAGGACCCAGCCGACCAGCTCCCGGGTCTCCGCCACCTTCAGGGTCATCTGCAGTCGCCCGCCCTTCAAGGGATCGGATGCGGTCCACGGCGAAGAGACGCACCTCCCGCCGCCGATGGCAGTACGCCACGAGGTACAGGGCCCCCGCGGTGTACCAGAGCCGGTACGGATCCACCTCGCGTCGGGTCGTGACGTTGCGGGAGGCCGAGTAATACCGCATCTGCACGGTGCGGGCCCGGCCGATCGCTTCCGTCAGGCGGTCCACGGTCTGCCGGTGCTCGCGATAGCTCTTGTGCGGACCCAGTCCGATGGCAAAGAGCCCTTGAAGCTGCCGGACATAGCCCAGACCGGGCGGCGGGAGGGCCGAGGCGGCCTTGGCCAGGGCGGAATCGAGCGCGCCGTGGATCTGCGTGCCTTCCAACGGCTTGAGGAGGCCACGGCTGAAGGTGAGCGCCATCAGCTCGGTCGGGGAAAAGCCAAGCGCGGGAATGTGACGGAATCCCTCCATGAGCTTCCAGCGGACCTCCCCGTCCACCCGTTCGCTGAGCAGCGGAAAGCCGGCCCCCTCCAACGCCTCCAGATCGCGCCGCACGGTTCGGGGATGCCGGGTACATTCCTGCGGGACGGCGGCCACCAATTCCCCGAGCGTCGCCCCTCGCGGGCTTTCGAGCCGACGGAGCAAATGCCACTGCCGGGTGACCTGCTCGTTGCGGGCCATACCCACCTCGTTCGAGAGACGGTTTAAGGGACGTTGTTTCCCACGTTGACTTTCGTCTCCGCCCGACCGCCCGGTCAGCCCCCATCATCGCGATGCTGTGCGGCGGCGGCGCCTCCGATAGGCCGGCCCGGCCTCCTCAACCCGGAATCCGATCGAGCGCTGCGGCTTGTCAGGCGCAGCCATGAGCTGCCGGATCGCGTCGAACACAACCTTGAACTGCGCGTCCTACTTCCGTTCGAGTTCAGCGAGCTGGCGGGCCAGCTCCTCGTACGAGGCCAACAGTCGCCGAAGGCGTACGAACGCGCGCATGATCTCGACATTGACCTGGACCGCCCTAGGGCTGTTCAGGACGCTCGGGAGCATAGCGACCCCTTGCTCGGTGAAGGCGTACGGGGTGGCGCGGCGGAGGCCACCCCAACTTGAAGTCACAAAGGTTCAACTCCGTACAGTTCGGCAAGATGTGTACTGCGCATTACCCGCTGGCCTCTGAGGAGAAAGATTTTCGCCTCCACCCTCTCGATGAGACTTGCCGGTATCTTCTGTTTCATCCTCCAGTCTCTCCGAATCTCCGTAGTCGCCCGGGTCAACTTTCGCCTCCCCGCCCCCAACCGAAGCCCCGTCCGGTCAGTCCTCCCACCAGAAAAAGACACGCGCCGACCCTCAAGAGAGAATCGGCGCGTGCTCCATCCATGGCCCCCCTCCGGTTCCTGGCTTTTCCGATGTCTCCGCCGTCCGAAGGCGACCGCCTGCTTGTGAGCGTACTCTCTGTCAGGAACCGGCCCGAGATGCAAGCCGGAGGGGCGAATTAGCCCTGATCCGAAAAAACAGCGGTTGAGAATTTCGGATTGGAGTTAGGGGAGGGGGTGGTGAAGGCGACCGTGGTGACAGGGTGTTGACGGGTGCGCAGGTTGAAACGTCGGCACGGTGATACTGGTCAACGTGGACCAGTACCGACTCCTTACTCCGACCGCTCCTCCTCGCCCGGGCCGCCGCGGTCGCCGGGGCGGACGATCCTGTGCTTTTCCATCCGGTAGAGCAGCGTGTGTCGCGTGATGCCCAGGAAGCGGGCCGCCCGGGACTGGTTCCAGTCGTGCTTCTGCAGCGCTCGCAGGATCAACTCTTTCTCCACCTCCTCCAGGGACACACCGGCCTCGGGCAGGCTCAGCGGGAAAGTGGCTGCCTCCCTGGCCTTGGGGGCGCGGATCGCCTCCGGGAGGTCGCCCAGGCCGATGACGTCCCCCTGATGGAAGATCATCGCCCGCTCCAGGGCGTTTTCCAGCTCGCGGACGTTGCCGGGCCAGTCGTAGGTCTCCAGGGCCCGGAAGGCGTCGGGGGCAATGGCCAGCCGGGGCGAGGCGCCCAGCTTCTTCAGGAAGTGCTGGGCCAGCGGCCGGATGTCCTGGGGACGCTCCCGCAGGGGCGGGATGGACAGGGGCACCACGTTCAGGCGGTAGTACAGGTCCTCGCGAAACTCCCCCGCCTGGATGGCCTTGGACAGGTCCTTGTTCGTGGCGGCCAGCACCCGGACGTCCACGCGAATCGACCTGTTGTCCCCCACCCGCTCCAGCGACCGTTCTTCGAGGCACCGCAGGATTTTCACCTGCAGCTCCGGACGCATCTCGCCGATTTCGTCGAGGAAGATCGTCCCGCCCTCGGCCGCCTCGAACTTCCCGACCCGATCCCGGATGGCCCCGGTGAAGGCGCCTTTCACGAGGCCAAACAGCTCGCTCTCCAGCAGGTTCTCCGGGATGGCGGCGCAGTTGACCGCCACGAAGGGTCCGCGCGCCCGCGGCGAGCTGCCGTGGATCGCCCGGGCGATGAGCTCCTTGCCCGTCCCGCTCTCCCCCAGGATCAGCACCGTGGTCTCGGTGGGCGCCACGCGGACCACCAACTCCAGGAGCTGCGTCATCTGAGGGCTCTCGGCGATGATGGCATCCAGGCCCATGCGCTCCTTGAGCTCCAGGCGGAGCGCCACGTTTTCCCGCTCCAGATCCTTGAGCTGCAGTGCCTTCTTGATCGTGAGCCGGAGCTCATCCCGGTTGAAGGGCTTGCTGATGTAGTGGAAGGCGCCGGCCTTCATGGCCTCCACCGCCATCTCGATGGTGCCGAAGGCGGTGAGGATGATCACCTGAATGCCCGGATCCAGCTTGCGCACGTGCTGCATGACCTGGAGCCCGTCCATCCCCGCCATCCGGACGTCGGTGACCACCAGGTCCGCGCCTTCCTTCTTCAAGAGCTCGAGCCCCTGCTCGCCGCCGGCTGCCGTCAGGACCGCGTACCCCTCCTGGGCCAGGTTGTACTCCAGGACGCGCCGCAGGCTCTCGTCGTCGTCGATGACCAGGATCTTGACCCGCTTCATACTCGGATGGCTCCCTCCAGCGGGAGGGTGACCACGAAGGTGGTCCCCTTGCCCCACTGGCTCATGACCCGGATCGTGCCGCGGTGGTTCTCGATGATCCGATGGGTGATCGCCAGGCCCAGCCCGGTGCCGTCCACCTTTGTCGTGAAGAAGGGATCGAAGATGCGACCCACATCCTCCTCCTGGATGCCGGGGCCCGTGTCATCGAAGACGACCTCCGCCCATTCCGGCCGGGCGCCCGGGCCGCCGGCGGCGGGGAGCCGGGTCGAGATGGCCAGATCCCCGCCGTCAGGCATGGCCTCCACCGCGTTCAGCATGATGTTGAGGAAGGCCTGCTTCACCAGGGTCGCGTCCGCCATGATCCGTGAGGGCCCCGCGTGAAAGGTGGTGAAGATCTGCACCCGGTGCGCCCGTGCCTGTCCCGAGATCAGGCCCTCCAGGGCGGTCAGGACGTCCCGGAGATCCACCGGCGCGAGGTGGGGCGTGACGGGGCGGGCGAAGGTGAGGAAATTGGTCAGCACGTCGTTCAGTCGCTCGACCTCTTTCAGGAGGATGGCGTAGAACTCCGCCTTGGGGTGGCCGGGCGCATAATCGTCCTGGAGGATCTCCACCGCGCCCTTGATGGCTCCCAGGGGATTGCGGATCTCGTGGGCCAGACCGGCCGACAGTTGTCCCAGCGCCGACAGGCGGTCCGCGCGGCGAAGCTGCGCCTCCTTCTCCAGCAGGAGCCGCGTCTGCTCCTGGAGTTCCCGGTGGGATCGCGCCAGCGTCTCAGCCTGGATCTCCAGACCGCGGCGGTGATGATCCTGTCGGTCCACGTTCAGCCCGATCAGTACGCCCACGACGAGGAAGACGGGGACCTCCAGCAAGTAGCCGAGGGTCATGGCGCCGTGGTCCACGGCTACCACGTGCGGCAAGTACACGAGGGTGATCAGCCCGGCCGCCCCCAGTCCGCCCCGGAGGCCGAACCATAACCCCCCCAGCGCGATGGGGAGATAGTACAGGCGCACCAGGATATCGTGCTGGGCCTGGCTGGCGACCGGCGTCCGGACGTGGGCGATCGTCACCAGCAGGATCGCGAGGCCCAGGACGGCGGGTCGGAGCCATGCTGCGGTTCGGGCGGTCACGGACGGCATCTCCCAGCCCCGGACCCGGTCGGGCCGGGCCGAGGATGGCGACAAGACAGTTGCGGCGTGTGTGCACGGCGCATTATGCGTCTTCTCCTGCCGACTCAGCCCGGCCTATCGCGGCGGCGTTGCCGGTGCCACCTGGGGTGATGCCCGGGGAGGCGCCGCCCCCGGGGGCATCGCCCCCGGCGTGTCCGGGGCCTGGCGAAGCGGCGGGACGGAAAAATCGCGGACCACCTGCCCCGACTTGCCGAGCGACGGCACGGACCTCCCATTTAGGCTGAGGTCCACCCCGCCGGCATTCCCCACCGTGATCACGAACCCCGTGTCGGCGACGAAGCGGGCGGTCTGGCCCTTTCGGAGGAGGACCTCCCGCTGCTGCCCGTGATCGGCCCGGACCACCATCCACGTGGCCTCCAACGCCCGGGCCGTCAGGAGGAAACGCCGGGATGTGAGATCGGCCGGAGAAGCTGGGAGAGTCGGGATCTCGGGCGCAGGCCCGGCGATTTCCGGCCCCGTTGAGGGCGGTGCCAAGGGCTCGCCGGGGACAACCGCCTCGCCAGGCGTGGCGTCCTCGGGACGCGAGGCCAGCGGCTGGTCGGCCGCATCCGGCCCACGCTCCTCGCCCGGCCCGTCCGCGACCTGGGGGGAACCGGGACGCTCCCCCGCGCGCTTGGAGGCGACCGACAACGCAATGAAAACCAGCGGGATGACGACCAGGATTGCTGTCGCGGTCCAGAGGACCTGCGTCCACGGAATCGCCTGGCGGGGGGCGGGGGGTATCGCCGGAACCAGGGATGACGCGGGCGGGCGACGGATCGCCTTGCGGAATTCCACCTCCAGCGGGCTGGGGTCCAGCTTGAGCAGGCGGGCATACTCGTGCAGGAACCGGGTGAGGTACGCCGCATCCGGCAGCGCGCGATAATCATCCGACTCCAGGGCCTGCAGGAGCCGGATGGGGACTTTGCTCTGGAACGCCGCCTGCTCGGGCGTCAGGCCGCGCTCCTCCCGGCGCCCCCGCAAGGTCTGCCCGATGCTCACGTGCTCAGCCATCCCCGCAACTGCCTTCCATCCAATCGCGCACCGCCGGGCCGGATTCCAAGGCGCGGCGCCTACCCACCGAGGCGGGCCCGAACGATCAGGACCGAGGTCACCGCATCCCGGGCAACCTGCTCTGCCACGCTGCCCAGGTGCGGCTCCGCCGCCGCCCCGGTCGCGTCGCTCCCGAGGATCACCAAGTCATAGCCGCCCTCCCGGACCTCGGCCAAGATCTCCGTCGCGGGATCCCCCTGCCGGACCTTGCGGTCGGCCTCGATCCCCAACTGTTTCAACCGCTCTCGCGCGCGGACGGCCACCTCCAGCCCGTGGCCCTCGCCCCCGAAGAGGCGTTCGATCTCGCGAAGCTCTTCCTCGTGGAGGCGCTCGTAGTGGCGCAAGCGGTCGTCCACCTCGGGGATGACGTGCAAGACGACCGCCTCGATGCTGGCATTCTTCAGCCAGGCCACCCCCCGCGTCAGGGCGCGGTCGGCTCCCTCCGATCCATCCACACAGAACAGCACGCGCATCGGTCCTCCGACTCCTCCGCTCGTCACACGGCGGGAGCGGCTGTGGTGACTCTCAAGTCCTTCACAATTCCGTTCACCCTGAGCCTGTCGAAGGGTGCGGAATCCAGGCTTCGTCGTGAACTCAGCCCGAACGGGGTCCCTGTGAAGCCGCTTCTGAATCGATACACTAAAAGAACTTCAACCATAACTTCAGCGCCAATCCCAGGTTGCAGATGAAGAGCGCCACCAGCGTCTGCGGGATGGCCAGCCACATCCACCGCGGCCAGCCGATCCGGTGGCCGTGCTTCTCCATGGCGGCGTAAGCCACCACGTTGGCCGAGGCCCCGATGGGCGTGCCGTTCCCCCCGATATCGGTCCCCAGCGACACCGCCCACACCATGAGGGAGAGAGCCGGCACCCCCACCTGCCCGGCGATCCCCTTGATCACGTAGGCCATGCTGAGGGCAAAGGGCACATTGTCAACGATGGCCGACGACACGGCCGAGAACCACATCAAGGTGGACAGCAGCGCCAGATCCTGGTGGCGGAAGACGTTGGCGATGAGGTCCGCCAGACCCTTGATGGATCCCGTCTTCTCCAGGCCCCCCACTACGACGAACAGACCGATGAAGAACAGCAGCACGTCGTAGTCAATCTTCCGCAGGATGTCCTCGGTCTTGTTGCCTCCCAAGATGAGGATGAAGAAGGCCGGGATCAGGGGCGCGAGGGGCGCTGTCAGAGGGATGTGCAGCGTATGCTCCACCCAGGCGTGGATCACCAGGAAGAAGATCGCCACCAGGAAGCCACCCAGGCCCAGCTTGAAGAGCCGCGCATCCTTGATCCCCCTGGCCGGGTCCATGGCCACCAGGGCCTGCCGATCCACCGTCCCACCGAGGACCAGCCGCTTCCGGCATTGGAGGTAGGCCACTGCGATAGCCCCCAGAGAGGCCACAACCGCCGTCGGCCCATTGTGGATCACGAAATCATTGAAGGAGAACCCCAACATGAGACCGAGGATGACGTTGGGTGGATCGCCCACCAGGGTAGAGGAGCCGCCGATGTTGGCCAGGCACACCTCCGCCACCACCACCGGGATGGCGTCAAACTTGAGCAGGCGGGACAGCTCGTAGGTCAGCGTGGCGAAAAAGAGCATCACCGTGATGCTGTCCATGAAGGCGGCGAGGAAGCCGGTCACCAGAGGAAAGACGACAAGGATGCGGTAGGGATTGTAGTCCAGCTTCTTGGCCACCACCAAGGCCATGTACGTGAAGAAGCCCGCCTCGGACAGGACCGCGATGATGGTGAACATCCCGAAGAGCAGACCGACCGTCTCCCAGTGGACGTAGGTGGTCAACGCCTCCTTCAGACTGAGGATCCCCAGGATCAGCAGGAGGATGGCCCCCGACATGGAGACAATTGTGCGGTTGATCTTCTCCATGCCGATGGCCACGTACGTCGCCAAGAAGACCGAGATGGCCAGAACGGCCGGAACACTCATGAGTGCCTTCTCCTCCTTTCCGCGAAACGCGGAAGCCCAGCCTGAACACCGGGCACTGACCGACCCCCGCGCCCTGCGCCATCGTTTCTCCCCTTCCCCCACGATGCTGGCAAGGCCACCCTAACACAGGCCCTCGGCAGTGACAAGAGGACCGAAGGGCGACGGCCCAGTGATCGCCTCAGCCCGAATAGTGCAGTTCAACCGCAGAGCACGCAGAGGACGCAGAGGAACCCGGCATGTTCACAGCGCTGGCGCGGAGCACTCGGAGATTTGGTTCGGAGGATTTCAGTCCGGCAGCCCCTCTCGCCTGATCAGCGTTGGCGACTCTTTGCGACCTTTGCGCGCTTGGCGGTGAAATATTTGGGTTCAGGCGAGGCGCGGCGGGTCCGGCGCCGCCGGAAGCTCCGCGGGAGCGCCCTCGACGTGGAGGCCCCGGGCGCCCTGGCGCGCCCGGGAAAGTTGCGCCTTGAGATCCTCCCGGCTGTTCTGGAGCTGCGTGATCGCCCGGGACAGGCGGCCGTCCACCTCGCCGTCCATCTTCTCCAGGGCGTCGGCGATCGTCCTCAGGGCCTGGCTCAGCCGGGCCGTGTCGATCTCGGTGCCGAACCGCAGGACCACCTGGAGCAGGGACAGCAGGTACGGGATGGCCTGAGTATAACTGATGATGACCACCCCTTGCTTGAAGGCCTCGACATGCGCCTCCACGCACAGGTCGAAAACCGCATCCGGCACCGCCAGGACGGCAAGCTGGATCGTGCGGTCCGGGTCGAGGTACTTCACCACCTCCCGGATCTTCTTCTTCACCTCGGACTGGATCTCGTCGGCCAAGGCCTTCCGGACCGCCGGGTCCTCCGTCTCCTGGAGGCGCTCCAGTTGGGACAGCGCCGGCCATTTGCTGTCAATCGGAAGCAACCGTCCGTGCGGCAGCCGGAGAGCGAATTCCACGGGCTTGTTGTTGATGGTGAGGTTCATCTCCAGCAGCTCCGGCGGGAGTTGGGCCAGGATGGTCGCCAGGATGTTCTCGCCGGCCATCCCCCGGGACTTGGTCCCGGCGAGCACGGTCTCCAGGCGCTTCAAGACGTCCCAGGCCTCCCGCTCGTGCTTTTCCCGGACCTGGTCGGCGGCCTGGATCTGCGCCACCAGCTCCCGGGTCTGCGCGATCTCGGTCCGGAGGCCCTGCTGGCCCGCGGTCAGATTCCCCGTGAGCGATTCCTGGACCTGGCCCAGATGTTGCGCCAGCAACTCCTGCGTCCGGACCGTCCGGTGAGCGAGCTCCGTGACCGACGTGAGGGCCTGCTGGGTCTGGTGGATCCGCTGCGTGAGTGCCTCGGCTGTCTGCTGGACGGCCGCCTGGCCCTGCTCCCGTGTCTGCACAACCTCGGACCGAACGCTTTCCTGGGTCCGGGCCAGTGCCTGGACCTCACCGAACAGTTGTCCTACCCTGGCCCCCAGCTCCCCCAGGCTCGTCTGAAGGCCCGCCAGGACCGTCTGCGCCAGATCCTCGCCCGGCCGCCGGCGGCGAGAGAGGGCCACAAGGGCGATCCCCAGGGACAAGAGGAGGGCCAGGATCCCAAGCAGCATCAATAGTTGGCTCTGGGTCATCGGTCACTCCGAAAGGCCGGCGGCGATTGCGACAGCCTACACAAGGGAGGCCCGGGATTCAACCTTTCTCTCTGGCGGCCCTCTAACTGGGCAAATGGCAGCCTGATCCTGGCCCTCGGGCTTGCCGAACCGGCCCTGGCCCAAGGCATTGACCAGCGACAGGAGAATCAACAGCAGCGAATCGCCAGCCGGATCGGGGACGGCTCCCTGACTGCATTCGAGGCGGCCCGCTTGCAGCGAGGGCAGGCCTGGATCGCCCGCGAAGAGCAGCGGTTCAGAGCCGATGAGAACCTGCGCCCATGGGAGCGCGCCAAGCTCCACCGAGACTTGAACCGCGCCTCCCGCCGCATCTGGTACGGGCGCCATAACTGGAGGTGGAGACGCTAGTCCCTGCCGCGACTGGCGGCATGGCGGTTGCCCCGATCATCGCTTACAACGACTTGACCGAAAACGGAGCACACAAAACATCCGGGAGGAGGCCCACGATGAAGACCCACTTGACAGTGCTCGCCGCCGCTCTCGCTCTCCTGGCCGTCGCCGGGCTTCCCCCGGCCGAGGCCGGTCCGATCAAGAAACGCGAGACCCGACAGCAGAAGCGCATCGCCGAGGGCGTGGAGAGCGGCCAGTTGACGGCCCTGGAAACCGCCAAGCTCGAGGGGGGGCAGGCCAAGATCGAGGCAGATCGGCATAAGGCCCTGTCCGACGGTGTCATGACCAAGAAGGAAAAGGCCAGGCTCACCCGGGAGCAGAACCGCGCCTCCCGCCGCATCTACCGCCAGAAGCACGACGCGCAGGTGCAGCCCGGCACGAAGTAACCCCCCGCCGCCCTCCAGCGGCCCTGACGGGCCCGAATTCCCGCGTCTCGCGGGATTCCGGGCCCGTCCCCTTTTGACCAAGACCTGAACGTCTCCATCATCCGCAGATTACGCAGGCCCCCCTCCCACACCCTCCCCCTTCAGAGGGGGGAGGGCTCGGGTGGGGGTGAAATCTGCGGAATCTGCCTGCCTGTGCGTGGCCGCACGCAGACAGGCGTAATCTGTGGATAAGTATCGGGTCTGCCTTCGGGTATTTTCGAAAGGTCTGTGGATGCTCTCGATGTCAGGCGGGCAGGAGCGCGGCCGGCAGCGCCTGCAGGTTCGAGATCACCTCGGCGCCGTCGGAGACCTGGCTGACGCTCGAGGGGTGGCACAGGTGGATGGGCCGCATCCCGACGGCGCGCGCGCCCGCAACGTCCGTCGTGGCGTCGTCCCCGACATGGGCGGCCTCGGCCGGCGCGACCCCCAGGGCCGCGAGAGTCCGATGGAAGATCTCGGGGTGGGGTTTCCGCAGGCCGACCTCGTCGGAAAAGGTGAGCACACGAAGGTACGGGGCTAGCCCCAGTTGGCTCAGCAC
Organism: Candidatus Methylomirabilota bacterium; assembly: GCA_016209725.1. GTDB lineage: Bacteria > Methylomirabilota > Methylomirabilia > Methylomirabilales > 2-02-FULL-66-22 > 2-02-FULL-66-22. Next base: position 18,999 of record JACQVO010000095.1, read on the forward strand.
GATTCGCAGCATCCTGCCCGGCGTCCGGCCGGTATTGCAGATCAGACCGAGCGCGAGGCCGCGCGCGTGCAGGATGCGGAGGGCGTCCAACGCCCCGGCATTGGGCACGGGGAGCGACGACAGGATGGGCAGGCAATAGGCCGCATCCAGAGCGTCCATGAGTCCGCCTTCGGCGGACACGACGCCATCCAGGCCCAGGCACCCGAGGAGCAGCCGCACCTGCCCGCGCGAGCCGACGTCCCGCTGCGTCCCCCACACCTCCTCCAGCCTGCCGCCCACCGCGTCGTAGGCAAGCGCCACCGCCCCGACCTCCACCGCGATGCCCTCGCGGGCCAGGGCCTCCTGAACGCCGCGCACGCGATCTTCCCGCGCCTGCCGCAATCCCTCCGGCGTATCCAGGATCAGGGTCTGCCAAAGATCGAAAGTCACGGCCTTGACCATAGTGTACCGTTTCCAGAATGGCTCCGTAGCGAACCCGTTCGGACTGAGCCCTTCGACTCGGCTCAGGACATGCTTGTCGAAGCCCGAACTGCTCACCCTTCGACAGGCTCAGGGTGAACGGAATCGTCAGAGCATTTGAGATCCACTACACCGGAGCGGACCGGCGATGGGTACGCTACCACGGGGCCAGGGCCCACGCAACCACCCGCGTGCGGTTCGGACCTCCTGACATCTCTTTGGCCCGCAGCCGCGTTTCCCTTGAAGCCATCCGGGGCGCGTGCTATTCTCCCCGGCGATTCCACCGGAGCTGGAGGTGAGGAAGATGGCACTCTGTACCGAATGTGAAGCCGAGATCGTCCTGGATGCATCCACCGAGATCGGGGAGATCATCCAATGCCCCGACTGCGGCCTGGACCTCGAAGTTCTCAGCGTGCAGCCCCCCGAGCTGGCCCCGGCGCCTGAGGAAGAGGAGGACTGGGGCGAATGAAGATCGGCATCCTGTGCTCCCTGATCCGCAAGGAGGAGAAGCTCCTCTTCGACGAGTTCCGCCGGCGCGATCTGGAGTTCATCCGCATCGACGACCGGGAACTGATCCTGGACCTGCATCAACGGCAGTGGGACTTCGACGTCATCCTGGAGCGCAGCATCAATCACTCCCGGGCTCTCCACACCCTGAAGTACCTGAATGACTGCGGCATCAAGACCGTCAATACCTACGACGTGGCCAACACCTGCGGTGACAAGCTGTTGACCACCCTGGCCCTGATCCGGGAGGGCGTGCCCACACCCAAGGTGTCCGTGGCCTACACACCCGAGTCGGCCCTGCAGGCCATCGAGCAGCTCGGATACCCCGTCGTCCTCAAGCCCGCCGTGGGGTCGTGGGGTCGCCTGCTGTCCAAGGTGAACGACCGGGATGCCGCCGAGGCGCTCCTGGAGCACAAGGAGACCCTGGGCTCCTATCATCATTCCACCTACTACATCCAGGCATACGTCGAGAAGCGCGGCCGGGACATCCGCTCCTTCGTCGTCGGCGACGAGACCATCTGCGCCATCTACCGGACCTCGCAGCATTGGATCACCAACACGGCGCGGGGCGGTATCGCCAGCAACTGTCCCGTGACGCCGGATCTGAACGAGATCTCCGTCCGGGCGGCCAAGGCCGTGGGCGGCGGCATCGTCGCCATCGACATCTTCGAGACGCCCGAGGGCCTCCTGGTGAACGAGGTCAACTACACCATGGAGTTCCGGAACAGCATAGACACCACCGGCGTGAACATCCCGGCCAAGGTGGTGGACTATGTCCTCGAGGTGGCCGGGAGGTAGCCAGAACGTCTTCGGCTATTCGAGGGAGGCCGTGCCTTTTCTGCCACGCAAGACGGAACGTCGAATATCGAATCACGAATGTCGAATGACGAACGCCGCAGGCGACCAACGCACGGAGAAAGGATGGTTCGAAATTCGTCATTCGGTGTTCGACATTCGATATTTCTTGGAGACTCCTTGTGTTCGGTTTCGGGTAGATTATAGGTAATTGCCTGATGCGGCCTGATGGCATGGTCAGGGTGGGGATCGTCGGCGCCTCCGGCTACACCGGGGGCGAGGCCCTGCGCATCCTGCTTCGACATCCGGGTGTCGAGGTCGTCCAGGCCACCTCGGAATCGAACGCCGGGCACTTCGTCCACACCATCCACCCCAATTTGCGGAAGCAGTCCCAGCTCAAGTTCACCAGCATCAACGACCTGAAGTCCTGCGATGTTTTCTTCCTGTGCCTCCCCCACGGCAGCGCCATGCGGCGGATCACGCAACTTGAAAGCCTGGCGGAGCGGATCGTTGACCTGAGCGCCGATTTTCGCTTGCGGGATCCCGCCGACTACCCGCGCTGGTACGGGCATCCCCACGGCGCCCCCCAGTATCTCGATCGGTTCGTCTACGGGATCCCGGAGCTCCATCGCAAAGCCATCAGCCAGGCCAGGTTCATCACCGGCGCCGGCTGCCTCGCCACCGCATCCATCCTGGGATTGATGCCGCTCTTCAAGCACGACGTCATCGCCAGGCGTGAGGTCTTCATCGAGGCCAAGGTCGGATCCTCGGCGGCCGGCGACACCCCGCACCTGTCCACCCACCACCCCGAGCGCAGCGGATCGGTCCGCTCGTTCCAGCCGACCGGCCACCGCCACACCGCCGAGATCGTCCAGGAACTTGCTTTCGGCCAGCCGCCGACAATCCACTTCAGCGCCACCGCCATCGAAGCCGTCCGCGGCGTCCTGGCCACCTGCCACGTGTTCCTGAAGGACGGGGTCGAGGATAAGGACATCTGGAGGGTCTATCGGTCCGAGTACGCCGACGAACCTTTCATGCGGATCGTCAAGGACCGGCAGGGCATCTACCGCTATCCGGAGCCGAAGATCCTCGCCGGCACCAACTTCTGCGATGTCGGCTTCGAGAGGGACGCGCAGGGATCGCGCCTGGTCGTGATGGCCGCCCTGGACAACCTGGTGAAGGGCGCCGCCGGCAACGGGGTGCAGGCCATGAACCTCGCCTGCGGCCTCCCCGAGACGGCCGGCCTGGAGTTCCCGGGGCTGCATCCGATCTGAGCAGGGTGGCCGGCGGTTCGAGGTTCGAGGTTCACGGTTCGAGGTTCCCGCCTCGCGGCTTTGGAAAGGTGGGCTTTGCGGTTCAGTGAACTCGTCCGCCTCCTGGAGCGAAACGGCTTCCGACTCGTTCGGGAGAAGGGATCGGTGAGGTATTATCGACGGCCCGGACTGGACAAGGTGATCCGCGTTGACTATCATGGCTCCAAGGAAGTCCCAACCGGTACGTGCCAGGCCATCCTGAAGGCGGCCGGCCTGAACGCTGGAGAAGGCGATGATTGATCTGAAGTATTCTCTGATCATTGAGGCAACCGAGGATCCTGATTTCTTCGGCTTTCACTCCCCCGATCTGGAGGGATTCACCGGGGTCGGTCATTCCGTGGAGGATTGCTTGTATCAGGCGAAATGGGCGATGGAGGATCACCTAGCCGTGCTGACGCAGGAAGGCCTGCCTGTCCCTGAACCCAACCCGAATCCCACCGTGCTCATTCAGAACGATCCGAAGCTGGTCAAATCTGCCGCCTCAAGTTGAGCTCGGGGCTCTCGCTTCGCCCAGCTTCGAGGATCAAGGATTAATGATCCCAAATCCCGGATCTCGGCTCTAGGCTCTCGGCTCTTGGAGCTGTGGATGCTCATCGTCAAGATCGGTGGTGGATCAGGAACACAGCTTGACCCGACGGTGGCCGATCTCACGGAGATCCTCCGCGCTGGGCGCCGGGTCGTCCTGGTGCACGGCGCCTCGGGCGAAACCAACCGTTTGGCGGAAAAGCTGGGGAAGCCGCCCCGGTTCGTGACCTCTGTCTCGGGGATCCAGAGCCGTTACACCGATCGGGAGACCCTCGTAATCTTCGAGATGGCCTACTGCGGGAAGGCCAACAAGGCCCTGGTGGAGGCGTTTCAGAAACAGGGAGTCAACGCCGTCGGCCTCTCCGGACTGGACGGGCGGATCTTCGAGGGAAAGCGCAAGGACACCATCACCATCCTGGAGGCGGGGAAGCGCAAGGTCCTGCGGGGCGACTTTACGGGCAAGGTGGAGCGGGTAAATGTCGGACTGGTG
>JACQVO010000102.1 GCA_016209725.1 Candidatus Methylomirabilota bacterium
CCACCGGGACGCTGCAAAGCCGACTGTTCGAGCCGTACCTCGAGCCCCGCGGCTTTGCCATTCTGACGCCTGACCCAGCCATCCAGGCCTCCGCCGTCATGGAGGCGATCTACGCCGTCAAACACGGGGAGCCCCTGGAGCGCCCGCGCCGCCTGATCCGGGAGGCGGCCGAGCACATCCGAAGACAGGGGGCGGAGGCCATCATCGCCGGATGTACGGAGGTGCCTTTGATCCTCCAGGACGGCGATCTGCCCGTGCCCGTCATTGATCCGACGTGGATCCTGGCCCAGGCGGCGGTCCGCCGGGCCTTGGGGCAGGACCGGCCGGCCGGCGCGGCCAGCCAACGCTGCTACAAGGACCGCGGCTGATCTCGACAATGCAGTTTTACATTGGCACGGAGTGCAGCCTGTGATCCAGTTCTGCGGCGTCAATAAGTGGTTCGGCCCCCTCCACGTCCTGAAGGATATCGACCTGTCCATACGGCCGGGAGAGGTCGTGGTGGTCTGCGGCCCGAGCGGCTCCGGCAAGAGTACCCTGATCCGATGCATCAACAAGCTCGAGCTGATCCAAAAGGGCGAGATCGTGGTGGACGGGATGTCGCTCGGCGACCCCGCCACCGACATCACCAAGCTGCGGGCCGAGGTCGGAATGGTCTTCCAGCAGTTCAACCTGTATCCGCACATGACTGCCCTCCAGAACATCACCCTCGCCCCCATCAAGGTCCGGAGACAGTCCCGGGAAGAGGCAGGGCGGAGCGCCCGCGACCTCCTGGTCAAAGTCGGCATCCCCGAGAAGGCTGGCAATTATCCGGCGCAACTCTCCGGGGGTCAGCAGCAGCGGGTGGCGATCGCCCGGGCCCTGGCCATGCAGCCCAAGATCATGCTGTTCGACGAGCCGACCTCGGCTCTGGACCCGGAAATGATCAACGAGGTGCTGGACGTCATGGTCAACCTGGCCAAGGAAGGGATGACCATGATCGTCGTGACACACGAGATGGGCTTCGCCAAGAAGGTGTCGCACCGGATCATCTTCATGGACGAGGGCCGGATCGTCGAGGAGGGCGGGCCGCAGGAATTCTTTGCCAACCCGAGAGAGGAGCGGACGAGGACCTTCCTGAGCAAGATCCTGGTCCACTGAACGGGATTGAAGATTTTCGATTCCTGATTGCCGATTGTTCGGGAGGGCCCGTCCAATCCTCAATCAACAATCCTTAATCGAAAATGAGAGAGGAGGAGGCAGATGCGACGAGTATTGAGTGTGGTGGTGGCAGTGGGGGTCGTCCTCGGCCTGGCAGCGACCGGCTGGGCGGCCGAGAGCACGCTGGAGAAGATCAACCGGACGGGGGTCTTCACCGTGGGGGCCCGGTCCGCCTCGCCTCCTTTCGGGTATATCAACAAGCAGAACGAGTGGGTGGGATTTTCCATTGACCTGGCCCGGTTGGTCCACAAGAACATCGAGAAGAAGCTGAACAAGTCCATCAAGTTCGAGCTGAAGGAGAGCACGCCGGCCACCCGGATTCCGCTGCTCAGCAGCGTGGCCGTGGATCTGATCTCCGGGACAATGACCGACACCCGTCCGCGTCGGGATGGCGCGGACTTCAGCATCACCTTCTTCGTGACTGGGGCCCAGTTCATGGTGAAGGAGGGGAGCCCGATTAAGGGCATCCAGGACCTTGCGGGGAAACGCGTGGGCGCCCAGCAGGGCTCAACCAACGAGCGGATCATCCGCGAGCGGGTCCCCCAGGCCCAGCTTGTGGTCTTCCCGGACCAGGCCGCGGGCTTCACGGCGTTGGTCCAGGGCCGGGTTGACACCTACACCAACGATGGCATCCAGCTCGCCGGGCTCAAGGTCAAGGCCCCCAACCCGGCCGAGTGGAAAATCGTGGGCGATTTCTACAGCTACGAGCCCTACGGGATGGCCATGCGAAAGAACGACTCCGACTTCCGGGCGGTCGTGAACAACGCCCTGATGGAGGCCATCGAGGGCGGCGAGTACTTCAAGCTCTACGACAAGTGGTTCGGCCCCAAGGGCGAGCTCCCCTACCCCTTGACCGACGATGTCAAGAGGTTCCTGACGTACCAGGTGGTCCCCAAGTAACTCGGACGTCACGGCGTGGACCCCGGGAGGGCCAGGGTGTCCTCCCGGGCTCGTTGCGTTTCCGACCATGCCCCTCATCGGCTTCCTCGGAATCCAATACGACTTTCAGTGGAGCGTCCTCTGGACGGGGGGGCACGGATCGTGGCTTGTCCAGGGGATTTGGACCACACTCCGGCTCTCTGCCCTGGCTTGGATCATCGCCTGGCTCCTAGGGATCCTGTCGGGTGCCCTCCGGACGGTCCCGTTCAAACCCCTGCGCGTCCTGGCTACGGCCTACGTGGAGTTCTTCCGGATCGTCCCGCTCCTGGTCTGGCTCTTCTTCTGGTACTTCGGCGCCCCCCAGTTCGTGCCACGCGCCGCCCAGGACTGGTTGAACGTGCATGGGCCGGAGTTCTGGTCGGCCGCGGTCGGGCTGTCCGTCTA
>JACQVO010000108.1 GCA_016209725.1 Candidatus Methylomirabilota bacterium
AGGGACAGGGACAGGGACAGGGACAGGGACAGGGACAGGGACAGGGACAGGGACAGGGGGGTGTCTCGCCCCTCTCAAGAGAACGTCGGTAGCCGCATGTCAGAAGTGCAATCCGAAATCCCTGCCTGCGCCGGCGGCGACGCGGCAGGCAGGCGCAATCCGCAATCCGAAATTCTCCACGTCACGGTGGAGGCGATCGCCTGGGTCACCCAGTTCGTCGGAGGCGACGGCACCCGGCGGAAGGTGTTCGAGGAGCCCACGGCCCCGGGGGCCACGGTCCAGAGCGTCCTCCTGCAGGTGAGCGATCGCTTTCCCAGGCTCCGGGATGTCCTCTGGCAGCGTCCGGGGGGCAACCTGGGAGAGCATATCGAGGTCCTGGTGAACGACGCGGTCCTCGGTGTGAACCACACGCTCGAAAGCCAGGTGCGGGGGGGGGACCGAATCACGCTCCTCGGCCAGTACACCGGCGGCTGACGCCAGCCACCCACCCCGATCCAGGTCGTCATTCGTGATGGTCCCGCTTTTCCCTGCGTCGGGGCCGGGGAATGTCCAGCAAAATCGGGCGGGTCTCTCCACACACATCCCCCATCGGACGGACGCTTGGGCCACCTTCGGCGACGGCGCACCTCGCCTTCGTCCGGTCGGCCTTTGCGACAGCCGAGGGCGCCATGTGGGCTGGCACATCCGGCCGGGGGGTCCTTCCTGTCCCTGTGCGGGATGTCACGGAGCCTCCGAGGTCGGAGGCGACCCCGTGTCGTCAATACGGATCAGGGGCACGATCAGCCAGCAGACGGCCGTGGTCAACCCGCTCACGAGTATGAGCAGCTTCATGCCCAGCCAGTCGTACAACCTCCCTCCCAGGAATTGGGACCAAGCCGTCCCGATGTTGGCAATGGACATGAGCGCGGCGAAGAACGTCCCCTCGGCTTTGTCCGGGCACGAACGGGCGGCGAGGTCATAGGTGGCCAGGGCGGCGATCATGGAGATGGCCCCGTTCCCGATCGTGAGGGCGACGGCGGACCAGCGGCCGACCAACCCCCAGTAGGCAAAGGCGGTGGCCACGCCGATGCCCACGCTCAAATTGAGGAGGCGGCGCATCGGCAAGCGCTGGCAGAGCTTTCCGAAGACTGCGGCACCGACAATGGCGGCGGCACTGCTCAGCGAATCCAGCGTGCCCAGGAAGATCTTGGAGAACCCCAGCGTGTCCACCAGGTGGTACTCCAGGGGGACGCCGAAGGAGGGGCTGAAGTTCCACAGGAAGATGAAGGCGGCCGCCACCCAGAGCGGCCGGGACCCGATGGCGGACCCCACCGCGCGGGCTGTCTGCCGCACCACCTCCCGGTCGTACCGCGTCCGGGCCTCGTGGACACAGAAGGCCGTGGCCACGAGGCTGACAAGCGGGAAGGCGGAGACGAGCAGGAAGGTCCGCTGGTACGAGACGTTCTGCGATAGCCAGCCGCCCCCGATCCCCGCCAGAACACTCGCGGTGTTGATGGCACCCCACTGGACGGCCTGGAACCGGCCGGTCATGCCCAGCGGTTTCCCCGTCTCGACCATCACGGCATCGCACAAGACATCGGAGAACGCGAGTCCGAGGCCACACAGGGCCAGCATGAGCAGGGTCGGGCCGTAGGAGTACGCCGGTTGCGATCCGAGCAGGAACCAGGCGGCCGCGGCGAGCGCCGTGGTCAGGAGCAGGTAGCTCTTCCGGCGGTAGCCGAACAGGGGGAAGAAGTCGGAGGTGAGGCCGTAGAGCGGTTTGATGTTCCAGGCCACGGCCACGATGGCCAGGAAGGTGGAGGTCCCTGCGGCAGTGAGGTGCAGGCCGTCCTTGAGCAGGAAGAAGATCGGCTGGCTGGCGATGCCCGCGTTCGGCTCCGTGATGCCCTGAACGAAATAGATGGCGGCGAAGAACAGGCTGAGCTTGAATATGTGCCGCTTGGACGTGGAGGCGTCGGCCTGTGCATCCACGGGGTCTCCTCCAGGGAAAGGGACGTTACCGTCGCGATGCCCCGGTTCGTTCGGATCGCCGGGGGCAGACAGAGGCCACGCCCCAAGGGTGTCTTTGCGCGTGAGGCTGTATCGGTCGTACGGCTGGACCGAAAGGATGGTTGCCAGGGTGGGCCATTATGCGTTATGGTCCCAGGCACGGCAACGGAATTCTTGAAAGCGGGGGGTGCGATTTCATCGAGGCAAAGGGGATTGCATGAGCCCTAATGATCTCGCCTTCACCTACCCCTTCAACCTCACCGGCCACCCGGCCGCCACGGTGCCATGCGGCTTCACGAAGGACGGGCTCCCGATCGGCCTGCAGATCGTCGGGCGGCGCCTCGGGGATGCCACCCTGCTTCGGGCGGCGGCGGCCTACGAGGCCGCCGCGCCCTGGGCGGATCGGCGGCCGCCTCTTTCGGACTGAGGTGTGACGGGGATACGTCTGCTCCATTCTACGGCAGCCTGAGGGTCAGCAGAGGGGGCATCATGGGGCGCGATACGATCCACATCCGGAAGCTGACGGCGGATGACCTGGCGGCGGTGGCCCGGATTGACGAGAAGATCACTGGGGAGGAACGGAAGGACCTCTGGGCCAAGCGTTTTGACGCGTACGAGGGGATCCGCCCACCGTGGGCCTGCCTGGTGGCCGAGGTTGATGGCCGCGTGGTCGGCTTCGTCTTCGGGTGGACGAGCGGGTGGGAGTTCGGCATCCGGGGGGAGATCGGGTGGATCGACATCATCGGGGTGGACCCGGCCTATCGCGGCAAGGGCATCGGCCGGGCCCTGGTGGAGAGCTTCATCGAGAACGCCCGGGAGCGGCGAGGGATCGAGCAGATCTTCACCCTGGTGGACCCCGAGGATGCCGAGATCAACCAGTTCTTCTCGTCGCTGGGGTTCACCCCCGGGAAGATGAAGCACCTGCAGAAGCGGATCGTGCCGTAAGCCGGCAGCCGCCGGGGAAGCGATCGGAGAGATCACACTCACAACTGCCCGGACCCCTCCCAGGTTTCCAGCAGCCACTGATACTTCGGGTCCCGGTAGCGCTCCAATGCAAAGGCCGGCGCATACGAGGGCAGGGGCCCGCCCGTGACGTGAGCCGCCAGCAAGTCCCCCGCGCCGCACGCCGCCATGACACCGAACCCCGACAGGGCGCCGATCAGGTACGCGCCTTTGACCGGCAACGGGCAGATGAGTGGGCGGTTTTCTTGCGTTTTCGCGTAATAGCCCCCATCCATGACCGGTCGGGGGAGTTTGCCCAAATACGAATTCAGTCCGGGAAGCATGGTCGCAAGGCCGCGCAGGACGATTTCGGGATGCTTCGGATCGTAGCGCAGGGGAAGGATCGGTTCCGCCGGCGCCGTGTCATAGGTCCACAGCCCGAGGAAGACATCACTCGCGATGGGCCCTTCCGGACGCGCGTGGACGCCAGCCGGGAATTCGCCCAGCAATGATCGCGTCTCTTCCGACGCGGCAAACACGGCTCGCTCTTCTACAGACCAGGGCAGCTCTTGGGGATCCGTCCAGATGAGCAATGGAGCGTCGCGCGGGAAGGCTCCCGCATGGTCCCGAAAAGCAACCTTGTTGTGCTGTTCGCAGAAGACGGGCAGGTCGACGCCAATCATTCGCCCCACGCTTTTCTGAAAAGGCCCTGCGGCGTTGACGAAGGTTTCCGTTTCGAGCCGTGTTCCGTCGCTCAACCGGACAGCGCTTAGCCTGCCGCCTTTGACATCCGCGCCTTCCACCCGCACGTGAAGAAGTCGGACGCCGCGCTCGCGCGCCCGTTCCAGCAGATACATTCCCAGTTGCTGGGCGCTCATCCAGCCGCAGCGGCGGGCGTGCAATACGGCGACCGTCCGTTCGGAGAGGTAGGGGAAGTGCCTGCGGATCAGACCAGAATCGAGGATGAGGTCTGCCCCGGTGGGTTGCTCCTCACAGCCCTCGGCTGGCGCGGGCACGTACTCGGAATCCCCTGGATGGACGCGCACGGCGCCCGCCCCGAGCGTTGCCGCCTCTTCCGCCGCGCGCTTGAAATCGGCAATGCGAGCTGGGTCCGCCGTGGCGTACAGGTAGCCGCGGCGATTGAGACGGAAGAAGTTTTCGCTCTCGCGGGCCAAGCCCTCCAGGATATCAATGCTCCGGTTCATCAGGCTGACCATCGCATCGCCTGGCCCGGGCCACCAGTTCCGATAACACTCGGTGGACTTATCGCTGGTCAAGCTCAGCGGCGCGCGCTCATCCACCAGCACGACATCGCTGATGCCCTGCTTAACGGCCAGATGATACGCGGCGCTCACCCCTGCGATACCGGCGCCGCAGATGGCAACGTTCGCGGTCGCGTTCCCCATGCCTTCCCCTTTCGCCCTCACTGCCTCCGGTTCTCGCGAGCACGGAGCATCGTCTCCTTCATTTCTCATGTCAAGGAAGAACTCCCCACGGGCTCCGAGCCCTTGTTCACTCCGTTGGCCGCTCGAGCGACCGATCTCACCCGCTGACGGGACGAATCGGATGGGGCCGATCTTCTTCCTGATGATAGGCCGAGCCCCGGTCTCGCCCGAGGCCTTTCCGGAGCGTTGAATTCCTCGGCACCTGCGATGCAATACGAGGCCTCCAGTGGGTTCCGGGGGTCGGTTGTGGGGTGGAGTGTCTCATCCGAGTTCTTGGCCGGGACATCCGCCGCCCCCAGAAACTGCGTATGGCAAACGGCATATGGCGTATGGTTCGGATTCGACCATACGCGATACGCAATACGCCATAGGCGATGAAAGCGATGCGCTGGCTGGAAAGTCTTCAGGCCAAACTCCTGGCCGCGGTCTGCGGGGTGGCCCTGGTGTCCATCGGCGTCTTTGCCTGGGTGAACATCCGCTACGAGCAGGCGGAACGGGTGGATCTCATGATTCGCGGCGCCAGCCAGTTCAGCGACACCGTCAAGCGCAGCACCCACTATGCCATGCTGCAGAACCGGTGGGAGGATGCCTTCCAAATCATGGACACGATCGGGAAGCAGGAGGGAGTAACCCGGGTGCGGGTGTTCACCAAGGAGGGGACGATCCTGTTCTCCACCGACCGCGCCGAGGTCGGAAGCGCCGTGGACAAACGGGCGGAATCCTGCTACGCCTGCCACGCCGCGGAACGCCCCCTGGAGCGCCTCATGCTTCCCGATCGCGCGCGAGTCTTCCGCGATGCCGAAGGGCAGCGTCTCCTGGGAATGATCACGCCGCTCTATAACGAGCCGGGCTGCTCCGAGCCATGCCACATCCATCCCAAGAGCAAGAGCGTCCTGGGGGTGCTGGATATCACCCTGTCCCTGGCCAGGGTGGACGAGGAGATCTCTGCCATCACCCGGCGGACGCTGGCCTTCGCGGCCACCACCACCGTCCTCCTGGCGATGATCCTGGCCTGGATCGTCCGGCGGGGCGTCGTGCGGCCGGTGCGGGAGGTGGTGGAGGGGACCCGCCGGGTGGCCCAGGGCGACCTCACCCATCGGATCCCGGTGCGGACGTCGGATGAGGTCGGGGCGCTGGCCGCGTCGTTCAACCGCATGACCGAGGCCCTCGACAAGGCCCAGGCCGAGCTGGATATCCTGGTGGCGACCCTGGAGCAGCGGGTGGAGGAACGCACCCGCGAATTGCGGGAGGCGCAGGCCCAGCTCATCCAGACGGAGAAGCTGGCCTCCCTGGGCAAGCTCTCCGCCTCCATCGCCCACGAGATCAACAACCCGCTGTCAGGAATCCTGACCTACGCCAAGCTCCTCAGCCGGAAGCTTCGGACGGGTCCGCCCGACGCCGAGGGGGTGCAGGCCGCCCTGCAGCAGCTTGCCCTGGTGGAACGGGAGACCCAGCGGTGCTGCAGCATCGTGAGGAACCTCCTGGATTTCGCCCGGCAGCGCGAGCCGTCCTTTCAGCCCGTGGATGTGGGGGCGGTGATGGCCGAGGCGTTGTCCTTGCTGTCGAACCGCCTGTCCATCCAGAACGTGGAGGTCACGCGAGAGCTCGCGCCGGTGCCCACCATCCAGGCTGACTTCGGCCAGTTGCGCCAGGCCTTCGTGAACATCGTCATGAATGCCAGCGAGGCCATGCCCAGGGGCGGGAGCCTGCGCGTGGTCACACGGGAGGTCAACCTGCCCGGAGACGGGCGAAGCGGACCGCGGTCCCCCACGGGGAAGTCCGGGCGTCCCGCGCGCTTCGCCGAGGTGGCCATCACCGACACGGGGCAGGGGATCCCGCCGGAACACCTCTCCAAGATTTTCGACCCGTTCTTCACCACCAAGGAGAAGGGGACCGGTCTCGGACTGTCGGTGGTGTATGGGATCGTGGAGAAGCACGGCGGCAAGATCCTGGTGGACAGCCGGGTCGGCCAGGGGACCACGGTGACGGTGTGTCTCCCGGCGGCGGCCCCAGGCATGGCGTGAGCCGCCATGGCCGGGGAGGGAACCATCCTGCTGGAGTGGATGGGCGAGGCGCCGATGGACGACGGCCTTCTGGAGCGGGTGCGACAACAGGTGGAAACCACGTTCGCCATTCCGACGCGCGTAGCGGCCGTCAATGGAC
>JACQVO010000109.1 GCA_016209725.1 Candidatus Methylomirabilota bacterium
GGCCTGCAGGACCGTCCCGTAGCTGTTGGGGGGGGCGGCGAGCTTGTCCACCTCGGCCCGGAGGGCGGCGAGCTGCTCCTTGGCGGCGGTGAGGGCGGCCACCAGGCGCTCGTTCTGCTGCTGGGCGTGCTCCAGGTGCTCCCGCGACTGGCTCAGTTTGTTTCGGAGGAACTCGAATTCCTTCGGCGTCTGCTCCAGGCGGCGCCGCAGATGGAACATCTCTTCTTCCAAAGCCTTGACCTGCGCCTGCAGATTCTCCATGTCCATCTCGTACTGGTCAATCCTCCGCTGGTAGGCGGCGTCGGTCTTGGGAAGTTGCCCGGAGAGTTTCCGCATGGTCTTCCGCAACGAGTTGAGCTTGGTTTCGGAATCGCTCATGCTGCCCTGGCCTCCGCGAGCGGCTCGGCCACGGCCCAGCGGCATCCCGACGGCGACCCGCCGGGTCGCGGCGCTTCAGCGAGCGTTGTCACGACGATAAATTTATCTTAGACGGGTTTCGGGGGGTGTCAAGCTTTTTCCTCGGAGAGCGTGGCCCGCTGACCGAGGGGCATGCGCCGTGCGGCACGTTGCGCCGAAGATCTCCGGCCGTATCCAGGGGCGCGCCGCTTCGGCCCCGCCGCCCTGAAACGCAAATGGCTGGGGCGCTCCCAGCCATCCAGACGTGCGAACCGTCCCATGTGTTCCCCCGGCACGCGGGGGATCAGTGGCTGCACGTCCCTCACCCGCTGCTGGTACATCCGCCGCAGCCGCCGCGCGACCCGACGAACCTGACCTCTCCTTTGAAGGCGAACGTGGAGAACTGCTTGGTCACCTTCGCACTCTCGCACTTCGGGCAAGCCACCCGGCTCCGACTGGAGGGGACCCGCTTCTCGAAGGCATGGGCGCACGCATCACACACGAACTCGTAGATCGGCATCCGGTTTCTCCGGGCACCCCCTGAACGGGGGACGGCCAGGTGGTGCTACTGCCCGCCCCGCTGGACGTAGCTCTTCACGAACTCTTCGGCGTTCTCCTCCAGCACATCATCAATCTCGTCCACTAGGCGGTCCATGTCCTCCTTCAGTTTCTTCCCCTTCTCCGTGACTTTGGTGCTCGGCTGCCCGCCTTCGCCCGACGGCGGCCCCTCGGTCCGTTTGTGTTTCCGCTCCTGCTCCGCCATCGTCATCCTCCTCCCCCGCCGGCGCGGGGATGTCCCGCCTCACTGGCTTGCCACCCAGATCAGGTGCGGCAGCTCCGGCAGCAACAGCTTGCTCAAGGCCAGGCGTACCGCCGCCTCCGACCCCGGGAGACAACACACGACCTTGCCATGGATCACGCCGCACAGGGCCCGGCTCAGCATGGCGGCACTGCCGATTTCTTCGTAGCTCAGCCAGCGAAACACCTCGCCGAAACCCGGCAGAGCCTTCTCCAACAGGGGGGCCACGGTCTCGATGGTCAGGTCGCGCCGTCCGGCCCCGGTCCCACCGCTGACGACCACGCACTGCGCCGGGCTCTGCAGGAAGCGCCGCACCGCCGCCTGGATTCGCCAGGGCTCGTTCTGCACCACCTCGTAATCGATCAGGCGGTGGCCGGCCTCGTCGAACAACCGGCGGATGAGGCGCCCCGAGTCGTCCGTCGCCTCGGTCCGACTGTCGCTGACCGTCAGGGCCGCGTAGGCCACTGGCCCCACCGCCCGCGCACTGGCCTGATGATCTGCTACGCCCATGACATAACCTCACCGTTGAAAGATCCCACCCGCAGCCGCCGCCCCTCCACTGCGACCGGCGGGAGTACCGCTCTCCCGACCGCTGGGCAATCCCCGGTGGCCGTTAAGAGAGCTCCTGCTGGATCCTGAGGACCGTGGAGTAGTCTATCCCCGTCTGGGCCGAGAGGCGGAGGAGGTCGCGTTCCGTGATCTTGCTCCCCCGCTTCATGATGGCCTGCAGTTCCCGGCGGATGACCTCCAACACCTCCTCACCCTTTACGTGCATTCACGACTCCTTGCCGCAGACAAACTAGGCCAATCGGATGACCGGAGCGGACGCCATCTCCTCCCTGATCCGTTCCGCCAGGGCCCCCGAGACCCGACGAAACGCATCCGCGACCGGCGAATCGGGATGGCTCGTCAGGATCGGCTCCCCCCGATCACCGGTCTGGCAGATCAGGGGGTGCAGCGGGATTTCGCCCAGGAACGGGATCTGCAGTTGCTGACTGGCCCTCCGGGCGCCACCCTGGCGGAAGATGGGGGATGGCGTCCCGCAGTGCGGGCAGACGAAGGTATGCATGTTCTCCAGGATGCCGAGGATCGGAACCTTGAGCTGTCGGAACATCGCCAGGGCCTTACTGGCGATGTGCATGGCCAGGTCCTGAGGCGTCATCACGATGACGGCCCCCGTCAGGGGAATCGACTGCGCCAGCGTGAGTTGGGCGTCGCCCGTTCCCGGGGGGAGGTCGATGAGGAGGTAGTCCAACACCCCCCACTCCACCTCCTGCAGGAACTGCTGGATCGCCCCCGACACCATGGGGCCCCGCCAGATGACCGGAGCGCCGTCGGGCATCAGGAAACCAAGAGACATCAGCCGCACCCCGTGCGCCTCCAGGGGGAGGATCTTCGCCCCGTTGCTCTGCGGCAACCGGCTGATTCCCATCATCATGGGAATGCTGGGTCCGTAGATGTCGGCGTCGAGCAGGCCCGTGGCCGCTCCCGTCTGCGCCAGGGCCACCGCGAGGTTGACGCTCACAGTGGACTTGCCCACGCCGCCTTTCCCCGACGCGATGGCGACGGTCGCCTTGACGCCATTCAGCGGACCGGCTGGATGTCCTCCCATGAAACCTCCCTTCCGGCGCGGCACGCTCCGGGGCCGCGCGCGGTTCTTCACCCGGCCGGCGCACCCCGTCGAGACTCGCCGTTCACCACCGGACCACCGGAGCCCTCCCGGAATACCGGGCACTGGCCACACGGCAGATCCTGCGGGAACCCGAGGATCTCCCAGCACGGCGCGAAATGCAACAAGCGCTTGACGCCCTCGATGCTCACCTTCTCCAGGTGGATGAGGCGCCGCAGGCACTCCAGCCACTGCACGTCGCCGGCGCAGTAATAGCGCTCCCGGTTTCGGCGTGCCGGCTTCACCAAACCTTGTGACTCGTATAGTCGAAGGGTTTGTTCCGTAACACCCAGGAGATCGGCGACGACCCCGATGGGGAAGCAGGCCCCGGGATCCCCGGCGGGCTCGATCAGGAGAGGGGAGACGCGGCGGATATCGGCGGATCTTTTCATCTCAAGCCAAAGATTGACCTCCATTACTAACCGTAGCTTTAGATACCAGAGCAATGGCAGAGTGTCAAGCGTCCACACACCCAGAAGAGATCCGCCGGGACCGCCACCCTGTCGCCTTCCTCCCCATCCGACGCCGCATCGGTTGTGTCGTGGAGGCTGCGGGTCAGCGTCGCCGAGGCCGGGGCCCTTTCGGGCCGGCGTCGGGCAGGCTGAGCAGCCGGAGGAATTCTTCGCGGGTCTCCCGGCAATCGCGGAAGGCCCCCAGCATGCACGAGGTGATCGCCTGACTATTCTGCTTCTCCACCCCCCGCATCATCATGCAGAAGTGGAAGGCCTCGATGACGACCGCAACCCCGGCGGGCTGCAGCGCCTCCCGCAGGGCCTCGGCGATCTGGGTGGTAAGCCGCTCCTGCACCTGGAGACGGCGCGCGAACATGTCGACCAGGCGCGCGAGCTTGCTGAGGCCAACGATCCTCCCGGCAGGCAGGTACGCGATATGCGCCTTGCCGAAGAAGGGCAGGAGGTGATGCTCGCACAGGGAGTACACCTCGATATCCTTGACCACCACCATTTCATCGTAGGGCTCTGTGAATACGGCCCCGTTCAGGACCTCCGGGACCGTCAGCCTGTAGCCGGACGTGAGGTAGCGGAACGCCTTCGCGACCCGCTCGGGGGTCTTGCTGAGGCCTTCGCGGCAGGGGTCCTCGCCGAGCTCCTTCAGCACGTCTCTGATTAGATGCTCAATCATGCTGGGATCACTTTCTGGCCCCTGTCGGCCGGGGTCGTGATGGCCGGTCGGGACGGCCGGTTCAGATCGTCGCGATCCAGTTCAAAAAAGTTGCTTGGCGTCTCCTCCAGGCGCAGGTGGCAGAGCTGGCCCGCCACCAAGGCGCCGTCCAGGATGCGCCAGATCAGGGCCGCCAACGCCTCCGCCGTGCTGGTCGGGCCGTCGGCCGAGGTGATCAGGGGATCCAGGTTCATCCGATCAAAGCGTTGAATGACCTGCGCGCGGACCACCGCATCCAAGGTCGGCCCGCCCTCCACCTGGCCGGTCTGGCGGGAGACCCTCCCCCGGATCGTCACCTCCAGCCGGTAGGTGTGGCCATGTCCGTTCGGGTTATTGCAGCGGCCGTAAATGCGGGCGTTGTCGGCCGGGCTGAAGCGGGGATTGTGCATCCGGTGGGCCGCCGAGAACTGATAGGCGCGCGTGACTTCCACCAGCGGCGCCCATGCATCCTTACCCATTCGCCGCCCGCTCCCCGTAGTAGTCCACGTAGAACGACCCGTCCTCGTACAGGCGAATCCGGTACAACCGGAGCTCCTGGCGCCCCGGGAGCCGCGGTTCCAGCAGTTCCCAGATCACCACGGCCAGATTCTCCGGTGTGGGGATCTTCTCTTTGAAATACGGGAGGTCAAGGTTCAGGTGCTTGTGGTCGAAGCGCTCGACAACCGCTTCGACGATGACGTCTTTCAAGACCTTGAGGTCCATCACCATTCCTGTTTCGGGGGACGGCTCGCCTTGGATCGTGACCTCGAGGATATAATTGTGGCCATGGACGTTGCTGCACCTCCCGAACACCCGCTGGTTCTCCTCCGCGCTCCAGGCGGGGTTGGCGTAGGAGTGGGCAGCACAGAATTCCACCCGCTTGGTCAGCCGGATCATTGCCTCCCTCCCTCGGGGAAACTGGCCACGGCGTGGCCCCCCAGCGATCGGGACACCCCCGCGGGCATCCGAGGGAGGCGGGGATGGTCCGGCAAGCCGTCCAGGGCGGCATGGACGGTCGTCAGAAAGCTCGACGCCACGCGATCCGCGCCATACTGCTCCACCCGGCGGCGTCCCGCCTCCCCCATCGCCCGGCAGCGATCCGGGTCGGAGAGGAGGGCGGCCAGCACCTCCACCAAGGCCTCGACATCCTCTGGATCCACGAGGAGACCGGCCACCCCCTCTGTCACCGTCTCCGGGACCGCGGCGGCCCGGGCAGCCACGATGGGCTTCCGACACGCCATCGCTTCCAGGAAGACGATCCCGAACCCTTCCTGCCGGCTCGGGAGGCAGAAGATCCTGGCGCGCCGATAGCGCTCCTGCAGTTCGCGGCGGGAGATCGACCCCAGGAACGTCACCGAGGCCTGCAAGCCCAGCCTATCCCGCTGACGCTCCCACGCGCGCCGGCAGGGTCCATCCCCGACGATCCAGCCCTGGAACGGGATGCCCGCGTCCCGCAGGTGTGCGTAGGCCTTGACGAGCAGACCGAGGTTTTTCCTGGGGTACATGTGGGCCACCGTCAGGATGGCGGGAGGGTCCGCCTGGGTTCCGGGCGGCGGGATGGACTCCTCCGCCCAGGCCTGGAGGTCGATCAGCTCCGGGACGATGACGACCTTCGCTGCCGGGACGCCATAGGCCTCGACGATCCGATCCCGGGAATACCGGCTGGTGCTGACCACAACGTCGGCTCGATGGACGGCCACCCGCTCGAAGGCCGCCTGCACGCCCAGCAGCGCGCGGGCCACACCGCGCTCGTTCCTGAGCTCGTCGGCAATGACCCCCTTGATGCTGGCGATATACGGCGCGCGCTTGGCCCGCCCGTAGTGAAAACCGTCCAGGTCGAAGCCCACGACCCAATCATACTGGCGCCGCCGCAGTCGTGGGGCGGCCAGCAGATTGAACAGAAGGCGCTTGACCGTGAAGCTGGGCGACCACCAGCCCGGGGCGTGCATCTCGACCCGCACGTCCCGCTCCTCCAGGGCGCGGGCAAGTTGGCGGATCCCGACGTAAGTCCCGCTCCCCCCCGCTACGCTTTGGGGG
This sequence comes from Candidatus Methylomirabilota bacterium, assembly GCA_016209725.1. Lineage (GTDB taxonomy): Bacteria > Methylomirabilota > Methylomirabilia > Methylomirabilales > 2-02-FULL-66-22 > 2-02-FULL-66-22. The sequence goes on from JACQVO010000109.1 coordinate 6,060, forward strand.
GTGGACGTCACAAAGGCCATCCTTGCAGGCATCTGGGAAACAGCGTCCAGAGGCTCGAGGGTCTGGGAGTACAAGATGGTTGGCATCTTCTGCCGGGAACGTAGGGCCCGCCGAAAATGGCTCAGGGAAGAGCAGGGGAAAATTTTCCCCTCTCGAGAGGCCTGCGGCAACTCTCCTTCAGGGCGTTGGACGCTAATATGCCAAGCCGAAAGGTGTCAAGCGAAAAGGCCGAGAGTGAGGACGCATTTGATTTCAGGATGACCCAACGTCTCGTTTTTCAAGAAGGGCGCGGCCTTCCTCTGTGCAAGGTAGATGGCCGAAGGGCGAGCAGCCTGGTGCACCGGGCGGCCTGCTTCGTCAAACCCGGAGAGCGCGGTTGAACCGCAAAGCACGCGCCTGACTGCCGCGCCCGCGGCGCAGGCAGGAAGCACGGAAACGACTTCCTGTATCCAAAAGAATTCGGTCCGAACCCCTTTCCCGCCTGATGAGAGTTGGCGACCCCTTGCGATCTTTGCGGGCTTGGCGGTGAAATATTTGGGTCAAATCGCGCGCCGGATCATACGAATTGCGACTTTTTTGGTCGGGGCAATGGGGATTACGGAACTTCAGAAATGCCTGTCAAACATCCCGCTCCGTCGGCAAAAAGCGATATTCTCGAAAGATAAGCGGAATCGTCGCATGGCGGCATGGCCAGAACTATCATGGCACGCAGCATGCATATTCGAATCTCTAGCGCTTCAGTGGCGTCGAATCTAGCAAGCCAAGGTTTTAACTCAGCCCGCTCGACGGATGCGTGAATGAGATCTTCAGGCGCAAGACAACTCATCGCAGGAACAGTTCATGTCGGAGTGAATCCCGACCGCTCTGAGCTGGTTGGGAACTGCCCGACGTGCGGCTCCCGTCTCACGGTCGAGATGCGCGCGGATGGAACCTTCGGCAGGCTGGTGGCGTGCATGCGCTGTAAGGAGATCTACCGGGTCGAGGCCGATGGGAGTTCGACCGTCTCCGAGGAGCATCCGCACGGCTTCGCCGTTTCCTACGGGGTTGAGGGCGAGTGGAATCTTCCGTCGATTATGGAGCACCTGTTTGACAATGTGGGTCCGGTGAACCCTGTCGGCGGCGGGTTTGTGTGCCAGCCGGACGAAAACCACACCGACTTCCCAACCATCACGGTGAACGAGCATGCCCGGACGGTCCGCTTCGCCCTGTTTGGGGATTACACCGAGCGAGAGGCAGGGGGAATCATCAATCAGGTGGTTTCGGAGTTCGGAATCAAGTTCCAGCTTGACCTGCATCCCTTGATGCTCGAGCGCTGGGAGCATCGGGACAGCGCGAAAGGCCTCGTCCTGGTGGAACAGCGGCCGCTCGGGACACTCCTGCGGACCCGGAGCAAACGGCAGGCACGAGCGTGATCCATCCCCACCCGATCATCGCCGGAGCGAGGCACCCTCGGCCGCTGCCCGGTGTTGCCCGGCGAGCCCCAAGAGCGGCCAGCCTGACTCCGAGGCTTGGGCCTTGGTCTTCTATCCCGACGGCTTGGCACCGCCTCATCCCCTAAGTTCACCCCTCCCCCGGAATTCTTCCCATCAAACCCCAGGCCCAGTAGGCGGCGCGGTCGAGCGCACGAGACCCCTGTCGCAGAGCGGCTTCCCCACCACTTCCACGAACTGCTTCAAAATCCTGGCGGTGAGGCCCCAGACGCTCTCCCCGTCATGCTCGTAAAAGAAGACGGATACCAGGCGCCCGTCCCGCTCCCAGATCTCCTCCCGGAACGGCGCGCCGCGGAGGAGGGCCGAGATCGGGAGAAGCATCAAGCGTTCGATCTCGAAGGGATCCAGGCGGTACGGGTAGGGGTGGGGAACGAACCCCACGAACGGACGAACCACATGCTTCGAGGAGACCGTGACGGTGTCATCCAGCGTCCCGACGATCTCCACATCCTGCGGATCGAGTCCGATCTCCTCCCGGGCCTCGCGCATCGCGGTAGCCAGGAGGTCACCGTCCGCTTCCTCGAAGCCACCACCCGGAAAGGCGATCTCCCCCTTGTGGGTCGGCACCAGCTGCGTGCGCTTGGTCAGAACAAGATGGAGTCCCGCCTCGTTCTCGTACAGCGGCAGGAGAACCGCCGCCTGCCGGAAGCCGGGACGGACCGCTTGCTGGGCGACCCGCAGCCGGAGGATCTGGGCGATGCCGTCTCTGAGGCTTGCGGGCGGTTGTCTCACAGAACCCTCACCACCGCCCATGGAAGATAACTCGGGTGACTCATCGGCGGTACCTTCCCCTCCTCAGGCCAGTAGGTCGCGGCGGATACTCTCGTAAGAAAGCAAGAGGGGCCTCGGTGTCCCGAAGCCCCTCTCCCTCAGGCACATTGGAGCGGGTAGCGGGGATCGAACCCGCATCCCAGGCTTGGGAAGCCTGTGCCCTACCATTGGACGATACCCGCACGCGAGGCTTTACCTATCAGATCGCCCGCCGCCTGTCAACAGAAACAGCACCGGCCATGGGCCTCATCTCCGGACATAGTCACACAAGCGAGCCAGTGCGCAGCTCGCGCATAGAGGGCGCCGGGCCGTGCAGACCTGGCGTCCATGCTGCACCAAATGGAGGTGCAGCGCGTAGCGATCGTCCGGTGGAATGCGCGATTCCAGGAACGCCTGCGCCTGATCAGGCGTCAGCCGGCCGTCCACGAGCCCCAGGCGCCTGGAGACACGAAAGACGTGCGTGTCCACCGGAAAGGCCGGCCGGCCCATGCCCAACAGGAGGACGCAGGTGATGGTCTTGCTGCCGACCCCCTTGAAGCGGGCGAGGTACGCCTGCACCTCCTCGTCCGAAAGGTCCCGGAGGAAGCTGAGGTCGAAGTGTCCTTGCTCGGCCCAGATCTCCTCCAGCAGCGCCTTGATCCGGACCGCCTTGATATTCGCCAGCCCGCCACACCGGATGGCGGAGATCAGTGACCGCAGGGGGACCCGGTGCACGTCCTCCCAGGTAGGGAAGCGCTCCCGCAGGCTCGCATAGGCCCGCTGGCTGTTTACGTCGCTGGTGTTCTGGGAGAGAAGAGTCTGGATGACTGCGTCCAGCGGGTTGTCGCGGCGGCGCGCTGGTCGCCGGGGGCCGAAGACCTGCCGGAGCAGCACAGCGATGCGGGCAAGTTTGGCGGTGGGACGCACGGTGCCCCCGGTGTAGAAGGAGGGGGCTAGGCTACTCAGCGAGGAGGGGAAAGTCAATTCGAAAGCCGGGCACCCGTAGCGCGCCGGGGCCGGGGCACAGGTCCTCAGTACGGCCTGCGCGCTTTACTTCCCAGGAGCGGGCGTGTATAGTTCTTTTCAGACGCAGGAACAAGCGGACCAGAGGAGAAGAGGGATGCGCGCACGACGGGTCATGCTCATCATACTGTGCCTGGCCTTCGGATTGTCCTCCTCGCTGGCGGGGGCCCAATCGCCCCGCATGATCCTGGCCCTGGGCAACACCGGCTTCCTGAACCCCGCCGACATTCAGGCGGCCACGGGCGCCGAGGTGAAGCAGGACCTGGAGAGGTTCGAGCCAAAGGATTTCGCCGTGATCGTCCTGGCAAACACAGCGTATGCGGCCCTCCCCGCGCCGGTTCAGCAGGGCCTGGTACAGTACGTGAACGGCGGCGGCACGGTCTTGATCACGGGTGGGGCGCAATCCTTCGGGAGCGGCGGATACCAGGCGGTGGCGTCGATCCTCCCGTTTCAAATCCGCTCGGCCAGCGATTGGCGGGGGACGCCGTTCCGGCCGCCTGTGCCCCTGCAACCCAGCCACCCGATCATGGCGGGCGTGAGCTTCATTCCGGTCGGGGCCCTGAACGATCTGAATCCCCGCCCGGGCGCCACGGAGATCCTGCAGGCGGCTGGCGGCGGATCGGCGGGGCGGGTTGGGGGCGTGGGGGGAGGGTCCTATCCTTATCCTCTGATCGCCGAGGTGGCCTGGGGTGCGGGTCGTGTCTTGGGCATCGCCTTCGACCTGAACGAGTTCGGCGGGATGCGGGATCGCGACTTGTTTGTTCGGAACACGATCGCCTATCTCCTGGGCGCATCCCGGATACAAGCTCGGTGACGGCACGCCAACCGTAGACCTCACCCCCGTAGTGTGAGGAGAACGGCGAGATGCAGATCACCAGAGAGATGACCATCCAGGAGGTCGTCCAGCAATTCCCCGAGACGATCCAGGTCTTCAGCCGCTACGGCGTGGGGTGTGTGGGGTGCTCCGCGGCCCAGTACGACAACGTCGGCCAGGGCGCCGCCATCCATGGCCTGGACACCGACCAACTGCTGCATGAGCTGAACGCCTGCATCGCCACCCGCGCCTAGGGGAACACGGGGGAGGGGGATACCAATGCTCGACGCGTTCCGGCGTGATATCCGCGCGGTCTTCGAACGCGACCCCGCTGCGCGGAGCCTGCCGGAAGTCCTGTTCTGCTACCCCGGCCTGCATGCCGTCTGGATCCATCGCCTGGCCCACTGGTGCTGGACGCACCGTCTCAAGTTTCTCGGCCGCTCCCTCTCGCACCTGGGCCGATTCCTCACCGGGATCGAGATCCACCCCGGCGCACGCCTGGGGCCCGGCCTCTTCATTGATCACGGAATGGGTGTGGTGATCGGCGAGACGGCGGAGGTCGGCGAGAACGTGACGATCTACCAGGGGGTCACACTGGGCGGCACCAGCCTGGAGAAGGTCAAGCGCCACCCCACCATCGGCGACAACGTCGTGATCGGCTCGGGGGCCAAGGTCCTGGGACCTTTCACCGTGGGGGACAACAGCCGGATCGGGTCCGGGTCGGTGGTGGTGAAAGAGGTTCCGCCCAACTCCGTCGTCGTCGGCGTTCCGGGCCGGGTCACGCATCGGGACGGGAAGAAGGTGGACCACGGTATTGACCTCAACATGACCGACCTGCCCGATCCGGTGGCGAGGGCCATCCAGTCCTTGATGGAGCGCGTCGGCGAGCTGGAGCGGGCGCTGGAGGAGATGAAGGGGAGGGAGCCAGTCGGCGCCGTGTGGACGCCTGGGGTGCCGTCCAGTCCCCAGGCCGGTCATGATCCCAGTGAGTCTGGCAGCGATCCGCGGCGGATGACAAAGGACTGAATCCAGGCAACGCCAAACCACGATCAGGCCTGCCGGACACGTTGATTGCCCATGCCGGAGGGAATGGCACCGGCGCCAGGAAGCCTTGGGGTTTTGCCAAGCCCCAGCGGTGAGGCCGGCGGTCCGCTGCCGGGAGGGTGAGCCTACCTCGAGGTGGAGACGAGTTCGGCAGGGTCCAGCGGATTGATGACCAGCCCGCTGAGCACCTTGGGATAGAAGAACGTGGACTTCTGCGGCATGCGTTCCCCGGCCAGGGCCACAGCCTGCACCTGCTCCACGCGGGGGGGGTTCTGGAACAGGGCCAGGTGGGCGTCGCCCGCGGCCACGGCCTGCAGGGCTTGGCCCTCGTCCCGGGTGTACTGAATCGTGTCGTCCGCCTGACCCGTGGCCTGGATCCCCAGGACTCTCTCGATCACCACGCCATGCAGGATCGCCACGTCGAGCCGCGCATACTCCGGCGAATGACCCGCCGCTATCAGATCATGAACCGCGGTCTGGTCGCCCAACTCCAATACGAGCAGTTCTCCATCGCCCGCGTAAAGTCCGAAGGCCACCGCGTTCTGACGGCGCCGATGGATGTCGGCCAGCGCGATCCGGAGCGACATCACCGGGTTGCCGGGGTCCAGCAAGCACACCTCGATCCGGAAGTAGCGCTCCAGGGCCCGACGCAATGCGTCCCTGGCCAGCAGCGGGCGCTGGCGGATGACCCGGTGCGTCGGCAAGATGAGGAGGCCGGGATCCTGGGCGCTCACCAGGTACATGAGGACGAAGTCGTCGGGGCGGCGCCGCTGCACGTCGGGGGGTGCGGCATCCCGCGCCCGGCGCTCCTGGCGGAAATTCAGAGCCGTCTCGTACCGGTGGTGACCGTCCGCGATGATGACCGGGCGATCCCGAAACGCCTGGGTCAGCGCTGCCACGGCAGCCGGCTCTGGCAGGATCCACAGGCGCTGGCGGGTGCCATCCTCGTCGACGAAGTCAACCTGCGGAACGGCCTCCATGCTCCGGTCGAGGACGGTGCAGACCGACCCATCCGGCCCCGGATAGAAGCCGAAGATGGGCTCCAGGTTGGCGGGACAGGCGCGCATGAGCCGCAGCCGGTCTTCGCGGTACTTGGCAAAGGTGCGCTCGTGGGGGAAGACGATCTTTTCCTCGTAGGCCGCCAGGCGCATCATCGCCAGGAGGCCGCGGCGCCGGATGCGATGGCCCTCCCCCACCGAGAACTCCTGCTCTGCGACATAAATCCCCGGCTCCGGGTCGCGGGTGAGGATCCCTTCCGCCTGCCAGGCGGCAAAGGTCCGGGCGGCCCGTTCGTACCGGTCCGGGGCTTCCCCGCCGGCGTCTTTGGCCAGGATCAGCCGGACCACGTTGTGGGGATGCCTGGCGTGATAGCGCTCCTGCGCCTCGGGCGAGATGACGTCGTAGGGCGGGGTCACCACGAGCTTCAAATCAGAGACGACCTGCGGGTTGTAGCGCAGGGCCCGGAACGGGATGATCTCAGCCATGCATGTGCCCCAGGGAAATAAAAGAGGTCACGCCATTCGCGTAACCATGGGCCTCGGTGGGACGGGACAGGCCGCTGAAGGCCGACGAACCGCCTCCGCCGCGCCGATCAACGTACTCAAGGCGCCACCACGTGTCAAGGGAAAAGGGCCCGGCCGACGCCTGCTGTCCGCTCTTCTGGGACTGGGCCTCCTGGCGGTCAGCGCGTGTGCCACTCCCACGCTCCGCCCCGCCACACCAACCGGGACCGGCCCCGTCATCCAAGACGTCCAAGGTCTCCGAATCGCCGTGGAAGCCGAGGCGTGGCACGGCCGGCCCCGCACGCTGCCGGACCACATCCTCCCCTTTCTCATCCTTGTCAGGAACAACGGCGGTGCAGCGGTAACGATCCGGCGAAGCGACTTCCTCTTGCTGGATGACGCCAACCGGCAGTATATCCCCCTGGCGCCAGCCGAGGTGGTGACGATGCTGGGGGGAGGCGCCTCGGGCGTGGGCGTGTCCCCCTCGGTGGGGGTTGCGGGGTCCACGGCCGGCTCGACCGTCTTCGGGGTGGGACTGGGGATCTCGCTGGGCGCCACCGGCACCGATACCCGGGACATCATCCCGCAGGCACTGGGGGAGGGACCCCTCCTGGCAGGCGCCGAGAGCAAGGGCTTCATCTATTTCCTGCGCCCCACCCCGGGGTTCCAGAGCCTGCGTCTCGTCGTGGCTCCCCAGGACCTTCCGGGGCAACCCCGATTGGATTTCGAGTTTCGCCGGACCGGTTCCTAGCTGGAGCGGGCGACCAGGAAAAGCGGCGCCGGTTCGATCCGCGGCCGAACCCATCGCCCGCCCTGCGCTTCCGTATCCACTGCCACCCGGAGGAGGACGATCACCATGCCACTTCAGGCCAAGTACCTTTTCACAGTCGCCATGGACGTGGACCCCGAGCGAGAACCGCTCTTCAACGAGATCTACGATTCCGAACATGTGCCCTTGCTGCTGGCGGTGCCGGGAGTTGTCTCAGTCGCCCGCTTCAAGACTGAGGAGCTGACCGTGATCGTGGGCGGGGAACGCCGCACCATCCTCGTCAAGAACGAGCCGAAGTATAACGCGCTCTACGAGCTCGAATGCCCCGAGGTCTTGACCAGCGATGCCTGGGCCAAGGCCGTGGACCAGGGGCGATGGCCGGGGGAGGTGCGGCCCCACACAAAAAACCGCCGGCACGTGCTGTACCGGCGGCTCATCCCTCAGTGAGGCGGATTCGATCCAGGGCCGGGGGATCACTTCCCCCCGGCCATCTTGGCAACCGCCTCAATGAGGCCAGCGGCGTGCGGGTTCGTCACCGTCCGCCGGATGAGGATGTCCGTGGACGTGACGTCCTTGCCGTAGTAGGCCTTGTTCAATGCCTCCCGGCTCGCCACGACCGCTCCTTGAACCGAGACCCCGCCGTACAGCCCCATGGAGCGTGAGAAACTGATGATATCCGCGCTCAGATTGGCCGTCGCTGCCGATGCGCCGGCCCCGATGGGTCCCACCGCAATGTTCGCATCCGCCCCGAGCTTGATGCTGTGGGATAGCAGTGCCGCCACCCCGCGGTCGGTCATCGCCACGAGGACGATCTCAGACGCCTCTCCCCCGATCTGCAGGCCGAAACTGGCCTCCCCCATCGTGTGGAAGGTCGGCCCGCCCCACTGACCGCTCTTCTCATCCCGAGCGAGGAGCACGCCGCTCCCGCCCGAGGCGCCGAAGATGAACGCCCCCCGGAGGACCTGCGGAGCGATGAATACGCCTTTGGCTCGCTTGACCAAGTCCCGCAGGCCTTCCATGTTCGGGTCGGCGGCGAAATTGTCCACCGTGTGCCGCGCCCTCTCGACCAATTGCGTGGCGTCCATGACGTCGTCGGCCCAAGCAGGGGTAGGGCCGGACGCGAGTCCTGCGGCGGCGAGCAGGGTAATGGCCAACCACACACCGATCCTGGATAGATGGAGCACCTCTCCGTTTCTTCTCATCACTCTCTCCTCTCGCGGTTGCGCCTCGCCTTGTCCGCCACACTCCCGCTGCAAACGCCTCCCGGGGCTCGGAGACGGATGCACAGATCCCAAGTCCAATCAGGCCGGGCTATTCAAGCGATCAAAGCGTACACCTCAATGTTTCGCGACGCAAGCCACTTGCCCGCGGAGTGGAGTCAACCGTTCATGACGGATCAGCTTCCCTTGACCGTCCTCGCCGCAGATATTGGCGGCTGGATCGTCTCGCCTTTTCTCTTGCGCCAGTCGTCTTGATACCGGATTATACTACTCGCATATGGGGCGTCAGTTCGTGTCCGATGCCGGCGAAGGGAGCGCACAAAGGAGCAGGGATGGCAGGAAAGCGACGAGGCAAAGGCTATACCGGCAGGATCCTGCTGGTGGATCTGACCACGCGGAAGGTCGAGACTCGCCCCTTGTCGGATGAACTGTACAAGAAGTACCTCATGGGCAGTGGGCTGGGCGCACGTCTGCTCATGGACCTGGGTGATCCGACCGTGGATGCCCTTCATCCAGGGAATCCCCTGGTGATCGTCCCCGGGTTCTTCACCGGGACCACGATCCCCGGCGGGACCCGGACCTCGTTTGTGTCCCGGTCCCCCCTCACCGGGATCTGGGGCGAGGCCACGGTGGGAGGAACCTGGGGGGCCGAGTTCCGCTGCACCGGCTACGACGGTCTGGTGGTCCAAGGCGCCGCCTCGAACCCCGTGTACCTCTGGATTGATGACGACGATGTGCAGATTCGTCCAGCCGAGAGACACTGGGGCAAGGACACATACGACGCGACCGATCTCTTGCTGGAAGAGACCGATCCCAAGGCCAAGGTGGCCGCCATCGGCCAGGCCGGCGAAAACCTCGTCCGGATCGCAGCCGTGATGGTGGAGGGCCGCCACGCCCGGGCCGCCGGGCGCACCGGGATGGGCGCGGTGATGGGTGCCAAGAAGCTCAAGGCCATCGTGGTGCGGGGCACCCGTGGCGTCCCCGCCTACAACCCGGCGGGCTTGATGGGCTGGGCCCTCAAGAAGACCAACGAGGTGCCGCCGAAGTTTGGCATGTTCACCGTCTACGGAACCTCAGGGAGCATCGAGACCCACGAGGAGCGTGGGGGCCTGCCCATCAAGAATTTCCAGGAGGGGCACTGGCGCGAGGGCGCCGCCAGGATCAGCGGGAAGACCATTCAGGAGCAGTACTCGGTGAAGTCCAGCTCCTGTTCGGGCTGCCCCATCCACTGCTGGCAGCACGTGACCGTCGAGGGCAAGAACGGAGTCCGGGAGAACGTGGGCCACAATCCGGAGTACGAGACCCTGGGTGCCTTCGGCGCCATGACCCTGAACGATGACCTCCCCTCGGTGATCCGGGCCAATGAGCTGTGCAACCGGTACGGCCTGGACACCATCTCCGCGGGCAACAGCATCGCTTTCGCCATCGAGGCATTCGAGCGCGGCCTGATCTCCGAGCGAGACACGGGCGGGGTGAAGCTCGCCTGGGGAGACAGTGAAGCCATCCTGGCCATGGTGGAGCAGGTGGCATTCCGCAAGCACCTGGGGGACCTCCTGGCGGATGGCTCCCTGGCCGCCGCGCGGAAGATCGGGGGGGAGGCTGAGAAGCTCACCGTCACCGTGAAGGGCCTGGAGTTCCCCATGCACGATCCCCGGGCCTTCTGGTCCATGGGGATCAATTACGCGACGGGGGCACGGGGCGCCTGCCACCTGGAAGGATTGCCCTTCATCGTCGAGACCGGTGTGCCCATGCCCGAGTTCGGCTACAACGCCAAGCTGAACCCGCGCGTCACCGAGGGCAAGGCTCTCCTGGCCGCGCGGATGCACAACCTCATGGCGATCTATAACGGGCTGGGGATGTGCAAGTTTTACGCGCGGGCTTTCAGCCCCACCCCGCTGACCGAGGCGCTGAACAACCTGACCGGCTGGAAGTGGACGTGGGAAGACCTGATGGAGGCCGGCGATCGAATCTTCACCCTGAAGCGGCTGTACAACACCCGCCTCGGCGTGACCCGGCAGGACGATCAGCTCCCCCACCGGATCCTCACGCAAGAGAAGCGGGGCGAGGAGATCCCCAACATCCCCCCCGAGGCCTTCCGGAAGATGATGGACGAGTATTACGACATTCGGGGCTGGACGCCCGACGGCCTGCCGACTGGCAAGACGCTGTCCTCCCTCGGTCTCTCCGAGCGGAAAGAGGTGGTGTTCGCATGACCGGCAACGGGAAAGGGAGCGGGAACGGCAGGGGGAGCAAGACGGTCGTCCTGAAGATCCCGCGGAGCTTCCTGCGCTACTACCGGCTCGCTTCGGATGTGGTGGAGGTAGAGGGCCCGGAGGACGCCACCATCCTGGACCTGATCCGGCTGGCGGAGCTGCCCGAGGTCGAGTTCGGCATCGCCGCCGTGAACGGCGAGCGCGAGTACCTGAGCTACAAGCCCAAGGACGGGCAGTTCGTCGAGCTGCATCCCATCATCATGGGCGGGTGACCGCCCGGCCGGCGGAGGAAGCGAACCGCAAGGGTCAGAGGAGCAGACCTCTGGCCCTTTTTTCTTGCCTCCTGGATGCGCTGCGCTACCCTAACAAGTCGCGATGCCTGATCCGTGGAACGCGATTCTGGATCCTGGTTTCGTATCCTTCTCGGTACTCGGTTCTCGGCGCTCGGCTCGCGACTCACGGCTCTCGACTCTCAGAAGGAGGACACCATGATCCTGGAGAATCCCCTGAAGAAGACCCTGAAATCCGGCGGTGTCGTGCTTGGCACCATGGTCGGCCACCTGCGGCTGCCCGCGGTGGCCGTGATGATGAAGAACGCCGGCTGGGATTTCGTCTTTGTGGACTGCGAGCACGGCAGCTTCTCGCCCGAAAGCCTGGCCGACTTTTGCATCGCCGCGCGGGGCGTGAATCTGCCGACGATCGTGCGGGTGCCCAGCATCCACGAGCCGCAGCGCCTGTACCAGACCCTGGACCTCGGCGCCAC
>JACQVO010000096.1 GCA_016209725.1 Candidatus Methylomirabilota bacterium
CTACGAGGACCTGCACAGCTCCACGAACGGCGGCAAGGCGGGGAGGTTTGACTTCGTGATGGCCAATCCGCCGTTCAACGTGTCGGGCGTGGACAAGGAAAAGGTCAAGGAGGATCCCCGGTTCGCCCTGGGGGTGCCCAGCACGGACAACGCGAACAAACTCTGGAATCAGACGTACTACCATGCCCTCAACGCCACCGGCCGCGCCGGCTGCGTCAAGGCGAACTCGGCGGCCGACGCCCGCGGGGCGGAGCTGGAGATCCGCAAGAAGCTGATCCAGTCCGGCGCCATGGACGTGATGGTCAGCATCGGCTCCAACTTCTTCTACACCGTCACGCTTCCCTGCACGCTCTGGTTCTTCGACCGCAGCAAGGCAGCACAGCCCCCTCACCCTGCCCCCTCTCCCTCGCGGGGAGAGGGTCAATCAAAACTGCCCCCTCTCCCTCAGGGGGAGGGCCGGGGTGAGGGTCTGCGGGGCCGCGACACCGTCCTCTTCCTCGACGCCCGCCACATCCACCGCCAGCTCGATCGCGCCCACCGCGACTTCAGGCCAGAGCAGATTGAATTCCTGTCCAACATCGTCCGGCTCTATCGCGGCGAGGAGATCGAGTTGGACCACGGCAGCGAGCCCCTGATGAAGGAACACTTCGGCAAGAACTTCCGCAAGTACGCCGACGTCCCCGGCCTCTGTAAGGTCGCCACGCTCAAAGAGATCGAGGCCCAGGGCCGGAGCCTCAACCCCGGCCGCTACGTCGGCGTGAAGGAGCAAGACGACGACGGCTTCGGCTTTGCCGAGCGCCTTGGAGAGTTGAACGAGGAACTGGAGACGCTGAACGCCGATGGGCGAACGCTGGAAGAGCGGATCTCGGAGAATGTCGTGAAGCTGCTGGGGCAGGCCAATTGAAATGACCCTGGCGGAACGGACTCTTGGAGAAATCTGTGACGAGGTCGGGGGTATTATTCGCACAGGCCCGTTCGGATCGCAGCTTCACGAGTCTGATTATCGAGAAGACGGCTTGCCGGTTGTAATGCCCAGGGACATCACTGACGGAAGGATCTCCACCGCGAGTATTGCGCGGATCGGGCCCGAGGACGAGGCGCGACTTTCCCAACACAAGCTCACCAGGGGCGATATCGTCTATGGGCGAAGAGGCGATATAGGAAGGCGAGCGCTCATTACAGCCCGAGAGCGCGGTTGGCTCTGCGGTACGGGTTGCCTACGCCTCAGCCTTGGTGATTCGATCCTCGACCCTGCCTTCCTTTACTACTACCTCGGTCTGCCAAGGGTTACTGCGTGGATCTCGAACCAAGCTATCGGCGCTACGCTGCCGAACCTCAATACTACCATCCTGCGTAGCGTTCCTATCGCGTATCCCTCCCCTCCGGTCCAGAAGAGCATTGCCAGCATTCTCTCGGCCTACGATGACCTGATCGAGAACAACACGCGGCGGATCAAGATTCTGGAGGAGATGACGCAGGCGATCTACCGTGAGTGGTTCGTCCACTTCCGCTTCCCCGGCCACAAAAAGGTCAAGCTGGTCAACTCCCCCCTCGGCCCCATTCCGGAAGGTTGGGAGGTGAGACCGATTGGAGAGGCCATCGCGGTCTGCGGTGGTGCCACACCCTCAACCAAGAGTGCGGAGTATTGGGAAGACGGTGATGTGGTGTGGTTCTCACCATCCGACCTGACAGCCGCCGATGCCATGTTCATGCTCGACTCAAGCAGGAAGATTACGACCCTTGGTTTGGAATCGTGCTCAGCTCGACTTTTCCCGGCCTACTCTGTGATGCTGACAAGTCGGGCAACTATTGGCGTGGTCTCAATTAACACGACACCGGCCTGTACGAACCAAGGGTTCATTACTTGCTTGCCAAACGATCGGGTCACGGCTTATCACATCTACTTCTGGCTGCGCGACAACAAAGAGAAGATAATCAGCCTGGCATCCGGTGCGACCTTCAAGGAAATCAGCAAGGCAACATTCCGCCAAATACCCTTCCTGCTCCCTCCCCAAGCGAATGCCTTCACTTTCGCAGAGACACTCGAACCTCTCGGCAAACATATTGAGGTTCTTCTGCAAAAGAACGTCAATCTTCGGCAGACCCGAGACTATTTGCTGCCGAAGCTGATCTCCGGCGAGGTGGATGTGAGCGACCTCGACATCAACGTGGGGGATGCGGCTGCGTGACGCCGGGCGGCGACGGATGTTGACTTCCATCCATATCAAGTACGAGAATTATCGAGGTAAATCCGAATTCTACTCACAAGGGGCACTGAGGCAGAGCGAGCGACGGTGAAGCGACTGCATGGTCCTGCCGGGGGTACACGCTTCATGCTGGGGGCGGGGCGGGGACCAGCGGACGTCCTTGTCACGCACCGAGGAACGCGATGGTGTACGGCGGTAGGCCGTCGGGAAACTTCGAGGCGTGCGCAACCAGCGCGTCGGCGAGCGTGCCGTACTGCTCATACCGGAAGCTGGGCGGGACGATGAGGATCCCGCAGTGAGGGCGGAGCCGATCGTACGCTTGGCGGGTGACGCGGAGGAAGTCGTTGCGGTTGAAGGTCACTAGGCACCGACCCTCCGCCGCAGCCCGGCTGAGTTGCTCCTCATCCGGGATTGCCCGGGCCTCGCGCTCGTGCGCGCTCACCACGTCGAGGCCGCGCGCCCGCCCGGCGACGGCGATGTCGGGGCTCAGGTCCTCATCGAGGTAGTATTTCATTGGCTCGGCGGGACGAAGGCGGGGAATTCATGGGCAATGCGCTCGGGGGTCCAGGCGTCGTTCTCGGCGATGCGCCGACGGATGTCCTCGGGATAGACGGTGGCGTACGCCAGCGCGGCGCGGAGCTGCGGCTCGGTCAGTTGGTTGAAGGCCTGACGCAGGCGACCGACGTCGCGATCCGCGTGCTCGTAGACGTAGACCACCTCCCAGACGTCCACCCCCGTCCCGGCGATCACCGCGCGGCGGCCGGTCGCCCCATCCATGAAGGCGATGCCGGGGCAGCGGCGCATGGCGACGGCCTCGTGCAGGAGTTCGTTGGCTACCGCGGTGAAGTCCCGGCCGGTGGCATCGGCGGCACTCATGATGGCCTTGGCCAGGGCGTCAGGCATCCGGAGACTCTTCTGGACAGTTGACATGCTTTCCTCCATGTCAGTCATTGAATGACACTAGAATACACTAACTGACAGAGGAGTCAAGCATAGGGGTGTAAGGCTTCAATGGGCGGAATACTCCTGTTCGGATGTCAGGGTGAGCTGGGCGACCCACCCATGCTAGTGTAGTGACTCTCAAATGCCTTTACAATTCCGTTCACCCTGAGCCCTTCGGCTCCGTTCGCCCTGAGACTGTCGAAGGACGAACGGTCGCTCAGGACGGGCCTGTCGAAGGGCGCGGAATCCGGGCTTCGACAAGCATGTCCTGAGCCGAGTCGAAGGGCTCAGCCTGAACGGGTCCCCTGTAAAGCCATTTCTGGGACAGTACACTAGCTTCGGCATAGCGTTGGAGAGTCGAGGACTACGAGCATCGGCAAAGCGGACAAAGAAAGAGGCGGCCGTCATTCCGGTCACCGGGAGCAGCGGCAACGTCTTCGCCGACCTGGGTGTCGCCGAACCCGAGGAGGAGCTGGCGAAAGCCCAACTGGCCAGCCACATTCGCGGCCACATCCGCGTCGTCAAGGCGGTATGAAGACCACGCAGAGCAATACATCTCCCTTTCCGTCCACCTACCACCGTAGGATGCCTTCGTGGCTGGGTATTCGGAAGATGAACTGATCGAGCAGCCGGCGATTGCGCTGTTCGGCGAACTGAAGTGGAAGACCGCCGACTGCTTCCATGAGTTCGAGCAGGTGGGCGGTAGCCCGCTTGGACGGGAGACAGCCTCCGAGGTTGTCCTTGTCCGGCGATTGCGGGCGGCGCTGGAGAGGCTGAACCCGACGCTCCCTCCGGAAGCGATCACGCAGGCCATCGAAGAGATCACGCGGGACCGCAGCCGGATGAGCCTGGCGGCGGCCAATCAGGAAGTCTATCGGCTGCTCAAGGACGGAGTGAAGGTCAAGGCGGTTACCGCCACCCTCACCCCGGCCCTCTGCACCCACCCTCGCGGGCGGGTACCCGGGGAGAGGGGGAAGGCAAAGCGGGCGGCGGAGGGGGAGGAAACGACAGAGAAGGTCAAGGTCATAGACTGGAGCGAGCCGACCAAGAACGACTTCTTCTTGGCCTCGCAATTCTGGGTGACCGGCGAGATGTACACACGGCGGGCGGACCTGGTGGGATTCGTCAACGGTCTGCCGCTCCTGTTTGTCGAGCTGAAAGCCGCGCACAAGTCCATCGAATCCGCCTTCCAGCGGAACCTCCGCGATTACAAGGCCACGATCCCGCACCTCTTCTGGTACAACGGCCTCATCATCCTCTCTAACGGCAGCCAGAGCCGGATCGGTAGCGTCACGGCGGAGTGGGAGCACTTCGCCGAGTGGAAGCGGATCAACAGCGAGGAGGAACAGGGGATCGTCTCCCTGGAGACGATGATTCGAGGGACCTGCGACCGGGTGAGGCTTCTGGACCTCGTTGAGAACTTCACGCTCTTCATGAAGACGAAGAAGGGGCTGGTGAAACTGGTCGCCAAGAACCACCAGTACCTGGGGGTCAGCAGCGCCATCGCCGGGCTCCAACACATCAAGCAGAACCAGGGGCGGCTGGGCGTGTTCTGGCACACGCAGGGCAGCGGCAAGAGCGTGTGCATGATCTTCTTCGCCCAGAAGGCCCTGCGGAAGCTCTCAGGGACGTACACATTCCTCGTCGTGACGGACCGGACCGACCTGGATGAGCAGATCTACGGCAACTTCGTGGATTGCGCCGCGATCACCGAGGAAAAAGCCCAGGCCGAGAGCGGCAAGGACCTCCAGCGGCGGCTCCAGGAGGACCACCGGTACGTCTTCACGCTGATCCAGAAGTTCGGAACCAAGAAGGGCGAACGGTACCCGGTGGTCTCGCAGCGGTCGGACGTCATCGTCATCACCGACGAGGCCCACCGAACCCAGTATGACACCCTGGCCCTGAACATGCGGAATGCCCTGCCGAACGCCGCCTTCATCGCCTTCACGGGAACGCCCCTCATC
>JACQVO010000097.1 GCA_016209725.1 Candidatus Methylomirabilota bacterium
CGACAAGTCCCTCGAGGAGGTCGCGGCCGAGGTCCTGGTCCTCACGGGGATCGAGCCAGCGGCGGCCCGCCCCGCAGCCGGACGAGGTGGCCGCCCCCCCGCGTGGCGCCGGAGCTCGGAGTGAAGGGCCCGGGAATCATCGCCATGGACTGAAGCCCGCCCCACGGGTCAGGGGGGTCCCGCGCACTGGAAGTTCCAGGGGCGATGCGGGGAGGGACCCCCGGGGAAGGAGGGTGATCATGGCCATCAGCGCCTATGTGTTCATCGAATCCACGCCGGGCAAGGCCGGCCAAGTCGCCGAGGCCGCGGGCAAGCTGCCCGGGGTGAAGATGGCCCATGCCGTGACCGGATCCTACGATGTCATTGCCTTCGTCGAGGTCAAAGACGTCACGCTGCTGGGAGAGTTCATCACCTCCCGCATCCATCGCCTCCCCGGGGTGCTGAAGACGACGACGAATGTGGTCGTAGGTCAGGGAGGTGTGGCCTATTCGTCCCGTCGTGCAGCAGGCTGACCCTGGACCGGTTTGAGGAGCCCGCCCCGGTCGCGTGCCTCCATGGATAGCACTCGTCTCCGCAAGGATCCGGTCACCCATCGCTGGGTGGTGATCTCGCCCGATCGCGCCGAGCTGCCGCTTCCCGGGCTGCCGGCGCGCCCGGCGGGACTTCCCCCCGAGGCCTGTCCCTTCTGCCCGGGGAACGAGGCCAAGACCGGCCCGGAGATCCATGTTGAGCGCGCGCCGGGCAGCCCCGCCAACGGGCGGGGCTGGTGGGTGCGCGTCGTGGCGGATCGGTACCCGATCTTGCACATTGAGGGAGGCCTGGAGAAGAGCGCCGAAGGCATGTATGACAGCATGAACGCCATCGGCGCCCACGAGATTCTGGTGGAGACGCCGGAACACGACCGGCACTGGGCCTTCCTGGAGGTCCTCCAGATCGAGCGAGTGCTTCGGGCCTGCCAGCAACGGAGTCTGGATCTCCGCAATGACGTCCGCTTTCGCCATTTCATCTGGGTGAAGAACCACGGCTTGGCCACGAGCCTCGTCCACCACCCCCACTCCCATATCGTGGTGATCCCATTTGTGCCTCGGGCCATCGAGGAGGAACT
Source organism: Candidatus Methylomirabilota bacterium (assembly GCA_016209725.1). Lineage (GTDB taxonomy): Bacteria > Methylomirabilota > Methylomirabilia > Methylomirabilales > 2-02-FULL-66-22 > 2-02-FULL-66-22. Next base: position 1,106 of record JACQVO010000097.1, read on the forward strand.
GAAGGGCTTCGGCGATTATGCCCGATGGAAGGAGCGTTGCATCCTCTGTGACATGGTGAAGGAGGAGCAGAGCCTTGGCCTCCGGGTCATCCTCAAGGAGGGCGGCGTCCTCGTCTTCGCCCCCTTCGCCCCTCGTTTTCCCTATGAGAGCTGGATCGTCCCCACCGCCCATGCCCACGATTTCGGCGCCACTCCTCCGGGAATCCTCCGCGAGCTGGCGAGGGCACTCCAGGGAACGCTCCTGCGCCTCCGTCAGGTGCTGGACGATCCTCCGTACTCGCTCGTCCTCCACGCTTCCCCGCTGGGCGAATTTGCTCGGGAGGACTACCACTGGCACCTGGAGCTGGTGCCCCGTCTGCAGCGCCTCGGCCTGGAGTGGGGGACGGGGATCTACATCAATCCGGTCCCGCCCGAAGTGGCTGCCGAACGCCTCCGCGAGGCTCCGGCATAGGTCCATGTCCCGACCCGGCGAGGCGGTGAGCCTCGCGGGCGAGGGTGCCAACGCGAGGGTGCGAACGGGTGCGAAGGGGAGTTGACGCCCGCCGGGTCGTAGTGTAGGCTGCCCCGAGCATCTCCTCCTTACTGACATGCAGACACAGCCTGACGTGAAATCGGACATCCCCCGATCGCGCGAGGTGTGCCTCGACGCGCTGTCTCCCGTCCTGGCCGAGTACGCGGAGGCCTTGGGAGTCCCGGTGCGGATCGATGTCCCACGCCGCCGGGTGGCCCGCCCGCGGGGCCGGCGGGCCTGGACCCTGCACCCCTTCGCGCTCCCGGGACGCCCGGGCTGGCTCGGCCTGGGCTCGAAGGTGCGCGAGGCGGCCTTCGCGGCCGTTTGCGGCTATCCACTCTCGCCGGGACGCCGCGTCGCCTGGAGTGTGCCGGACCTCGGGCGATGGGGCCGCCCCCTCCGGGACGGCGAGGGACAGACGGTCGGCCTGGTCCTGGGGACCGACGTGTACCTGCTCTTCGACCTCCTGGGGCAGGAGCCGGCCATCGCTCGCCTCGTGGGGCGCGCAGTTCTGGACCTGAGCCTGGAGGCCGGGCACAGCTACCTCCTGACGCTGACCGGCCTGGGGCCGGCAACGCTGGAGACGCGGCTGCGCCGGCTGCGGCAGGCGACCGAAGTGGAAGGGCTCGGGGCATCGGCCCTCTGGCGCGCCCACCGGGCGGGGGAGGGCGAGGGGGCGGGCGCTGAGGCCGGTGCCGAGGTGGGCGCGTTGGAGGGCGAGCTCCGCGAGCTCGAGCTGAACCTCCGGACCTCCGGGCGCCAGATGCGCGACTTGGAGCGACGGCTTTTCACCGCCCAGCGACGGCTGGCGGAGCTCCGGCAGCACCAGACCTCGCCGGACACCTTGGGGAGGGACTTCGACCGGATCGCGGCACTTCCCGGGGTGGCCGACGTCGGGGTGTGCGATGGGGCCCTGCAGGTGCTCACGGAGCCCATCGTCGTCGAGTACGGGTTCCGGCGCTACCGCCTGGGGCGGTTCCGCCTGGACCTGCACTTCGACGGGCGCCTCTTCGTGCGGAACCTGACGGATCGCTACGAGACCTACGATCACCCCCACGTCGAGAATGGCCGCCCCTGCCTGGGCAACATCCAGGAGTGGGTCCAGCGTCTGCTGGGCCAGCGGGAATTCGCCGCCGCCAGCGAGCTCTTGCTTCACTACCTCAAGACGGTCAACCCGGCCGACTGGCGCAAGGCCGTGACCTTCTGGACGGAGGTGTCGCCATGACCGTCCGGCTGCCGCCGCGGGAGATCCGAATTCGGCGCCGGGCCCTGGACAAGCTGTTCCTGTATGCGGAGCGGTGCCCGGTGGAGATCGGGGGTCTGGGCACCCTGGAGGAGGACGCAGAGGGACTGCTCGTCTCCGACCTCTTCCTCCTGGGGCAGAAGGTCTCGGCCTCGGACACCGAACTGGATCCCGAGGCGCTCTTCGAGTACCTCGGGCGTCTGGTCGCCGACGGGGGGGATGTGGCCGGGGTGCGCGTGTGGTGGCACAGCCACGCCGACATGGACGTGATGTGGAGCGAAACGGACTGCGCCACCATCCGCAACCTGCCGGGCGACTTCTGGGTGGCCCTGGTGGTGAACCGTCGGGGGGAGGTCGCGTGCCGGCTCGATGTTTTCGCGCCCGAGCGATGGACCTGGGAGCTTCCGCTGGTTGAACTCCCGGATGAGACCCCGGACGACCCGGAGGCGTTGCGGTCCTCTATCGAGCGCGAGATCCTGGAGAAGGTGAGAGCCTACGTCGTGGTGCAGGATGTGATCGGCAGTGAGGGGATCGCCGGGATGATCACCGAATACCCGGTCCCCCTGACCCTCGAAACCGAGCCTGCCCCACATGAGCCGGGCGAGGCGAGACGGGGAAAGTGAGCGGAAGATGCGACAGGGGATGGTGATGGGTGCGACGCTGCTCCTCGTCCTGGCGGGCAGGATCGGCTTGGCGGCCGAGGCGCCGAGCCCCGCTGAACCCGAGGCGAACCGCATCCTGGCCCGGGTGAACCAGGTGGAGATCACTTACGGCGAGTTCAAGCGCCGCCTGGACAGCCTCCAGCAGGAGCGGGGACCGATCCCGCGGGAGCGGTATGGCGAGGTGCTGCGCGGCATGGTGCAGGAGGAAATCCTACTCCAGGGTACCAAGGCCGAGCGGCTGGATCAGGATGCTGGGGTGCAGGCCCGACTGGAACAGGCGAGGCGACAGGTCCTGATCAGCGAACTCTTGCGGCGCAAGGTCATCGAGGCGAGCCGGGTCACCGACGAGGAGGCCCGCAAGATGTACGAGGACAACAAGGCCGTCTTCAGCACGGACACGGTTGTGGCCAGCCACATCCTGGTGAAGAGCCAGGCAGAGGCCGAGGCCATCCTCCAGGAAGTCAAGGGCGGGAAGGACTTCGCCGAAGTCGCCAAGGCCAAATCGCAGGACACGGGCAGCGCGGAGAAGGGGGGCGATCTGGGGACCCTGCGCCGTGGACAGACCGTGCCGGAGTTCGAGGAGGAAGCCTTCCGGCTGAAAGAGGGGGAACTCTCCGGCGTGGTCAAGACGGAATACGGCTACCACATCCTCAAGGGCGGTGCCCACACGACCGCCACCCAACCTTTCGAGGAGGTGAAAGATCGGATCCAAAAGATGCTCCTGCAGCAGAAACAGCAGGAGATCTTTATGGCCTTCATGGCGGCCCTGGAAAAGCGGGCCACCAGCGAGGTCTTCGAGGACCGGTTGAAGTGAGCGGAGAGATTTTGCGGCCCAACTGGGTCGGGGAGGGACGAAGGGCACGGTCCCGAAAAAGACAGAACCCGTGACGGACCGTCACGGGTTCCCGGCTGGCGCACGATTGGTGCCGAAGGGGGGACTCGAACCCCCACGGGGGAACCCCCACTACGCCCTGAACGTAGCGCGTCTACCAGTTCCGCCACTTCGGCAGCGGGATTCTTGTAGACCTTTCGTTGCAAAAAGTCAACGGAAAATGGGGCATCGGCCGATCATCACCCTGCTCACGGACTTCGGGCAACAAGATCCGTTCGTCGGGATCATGAAGGGAGTGATCCTGGGTCTGTGCCCGGATGCGGCGCTGGTGGATCTCTGCCACGAGACGGCCGCCTATGACGTCCTGGGCGGCAGCTTCCTCCTTCAGTCGGCCGTGCGATTCTTCCCTGCCGGGACGATTCATGTGACGGTGGTGGACCCCGGGGTGGGGAGTCCGCGGCGATCCATCCTCGCCCGGATTGACGAGCAATTTTTCGTGGCACCGGATAACGGCCTGCTCAGCTACCCCATGTCCTACGGGACCGTCCGGGAGATCCGGGCGATCACGGTGTCCGAGTACATGGTGCAGCCGGTCAACGCGACGTTTCACGGGCGGGACGTCTTCGCGCCGGTCGCCGGCCATCTGGCGCGCGGCGTCCCTACGGAGCGGTTCGGCCCCGAGGTGACGGACGCAGTCCGCCTGGCCATTCCCCGCCCACACCTGGACGGGTCCGGAACGCTGACGGGTCAGGTCATCTGGATCGATCGGTTCGGCAATTGCCTCGCGAACATCACACGCCAGGATCTGGAGAATCTCTCGGCGGGCAGGGCGGGGAAGATCCGTGTCGTCCTCGACGGGCGCCTGCTGGGTGGGGTGGTGCGGTTCTTCGGTGAGGCTGGTTCGGGGGGTCGCGGGGCTGTGGTCGGCAGCACGGGCCACCTGGAGTTGTTCTGTCACCAGGGCAATCTCGCGCGTCAGTGGGGGATTGCTCCGGGGGCGTCTGTCCGCGTGGAGGTGGCCGGCTGACGAATTTCGGATTGTGGATTGCGGAATGCGGGCACCCAGCGACATAGCGCTCTTGCGCAGTCGCTGGGTCCAGGGATGCGGAATCAAAGAGGGCCCCGGAAAAGGCGACGCCTGAGGCGGCGACGAGACGAGCGGGAGTGACCGGTCGATGGCGCCGGAGAGGCCGGAGCAGATGCAGGATGCCGAGGAAGTGGGGTTCAGCGGCCTCCTCCTGATGCTCGGCACGGCGGCCCTGGCCCACCTGGGGGCGGCACCGGATCCTGCGAAGGGCGAGGCGAAGCTGGATCTGGCCCAGGCCAAACAGGCGATCGACCTGCTGGATGTCCTGAAGGTCAAGACGGCGGGGAACCTGACGGGCGCCGAGTCCGGCATGCTGGACGATCTGCTGTTCGACCTGCGCATGCGCTATCTGGATGCGGTGAAGCGGGCATGACCTGGGACCGGTGGCGGATTCTCGGGGGCGTCGCCCTCGGGCTGTCTCTGTGGTTGGTCGCCCCCGGGGTCGCCAGCGCCCTATGGATGTTTCCCGCGGCCGAGGTTCAGGAGGCGCAGACCCTGCGCCAGCGGATCCTGGCCGAGGTCCCGCCGCTGGATCCGAGGCAACTCCGCGAACATCCCCGGCTCCCTCCCGAGACGATCCCCCCCCTGCAGGAGCGCCTTGCTTCGGCGCAGACGCGCGAGGCGGGGAATCCATTCTTCCATTGGGCCCAGGGCGAGTTGCTCCGCCAATCGCAGGGGTCGGCCGCAGCCGCTCCGGCCTTCGAGCGCGCCCGCCTGACGGCTGGCCCGCGACCCTTGATCCATTGGATCCTCTGGCAGGACTTGCTGGGGCGAGGCCTCCTGGAAGAGGCCCAACGCCAGGAGCAGGCGTTGCAGGCCATCCAGTTGACCTGGGGCCTTTCACGCTTCCCGCTCCTGGCCGTGGAAGAGATCCGCCAGGCCAACGAGGCGGCTGATGGCGGGGAGTTCGCCCGCGCGTTCGCCTTGTATGACGCGGCGCTCGCCAATGTCCCCGAGTCTGCAGAGGCCCTGATCGGTCGCGCCGCCCTGAGATGGCAGAGGGACAAGACCCAGGTCCTCCCGGTGCTACGCGATCTCGTGAGTGGCGTGTCGCAAACGCTGCGTGGCCCCCAGATGGGCTTCCGCCTGACCAGCAATCTGCTCCTCAGCCTGTTGATCGCCTGGCTGGCAGCCCTGTGCCTGGTCGCAGCCATCGTCGCCGTCAAGATCCAACCACGCTTCTCCCATGAGCTGAGCGAGCGCTTCTTCAAGACCCTGCCGGCCCCGGCCCAGGTCAGCCTCGGCCTCCTGGTGCTTCTTTTGCCCCTCATGCTCGGTCTGGGTCTGCTCTGGGCGGCGGTCGGTGTCCTCCTGGTCTGCGCTCCCTACCTGACTCGGCCCGAACGCCGGCTAACCTCGGTCCTCTTGGCGACCCTCTTGGTCCTGCCTGCCGGGTACGAGTGGGTGGCGGCCCGCCACCTGCTGGCGTCGTCGCCCCATGTCGTCTTGGCGCAGGCCGCGGAGCAGGGAGCACGGGGGGAAACCCTGATCCAGGAGCTGCGCCGGTGGGCCGAGGAGGGGCCGAACAACGCCTTGCCGCACTACTATCTCGGTCTGGTCCTGAAACGGCGCGGCGAGCTGGCGCAGGCCGAAGAGGAAATGACCCACGCCGCCCGCCTCCGCCCTCGAGAGGGCGTCGTGCTGATCGGCCTCGGAAACCTGCAGTACCTCCAAGGCCGGCTCATGGAGGCCGAGGCTAGCTACCGTCGGGCCGCCGAGCTCATGCCCTCTTCAGCAGCAGTCCAGATGAACCTCTCGAAGGTGTACACCCAGCGCCTGCAGCTCGACCCATCCAACGACGCGCTGACCAAGAGTCTCAAGTTGGACCCCCACATGGTCCGCACCGCCTCCTCCTTCCACGGGCAAGGGGTGATCGAGTTCGTGGTGGATGAAGCGGTCCCCTGGAAAGCGCTCGCGGCAGGGCTGGTCCCACCGGATGGGGAGGTGCGGCGGGTGGCCGAGGGGCTCTGGGGCAGTCCACTGCGCGGCGTCAGCCTGCACCTCTTGCCGTACGCGGGCGGAGTCCTGTTGCTCCTCTTCTGGGGCCATGTGAGGGTGCGCGGCCGGACCCCCCCGGTGCGGCACTGCAAGCAGTGTGGCGCCACGTTCTGCGCAAAATGCCAGCCCCTTCCGAGGGAGAAGGATTATTGCAGCGCCTGCGCGGCCGCATTCCGTCAGCGGGAGGGTGTGGCGGCCTTCGTGAAGATCCGCCGCATCCGCGAGGGGGAGGAATGGCTGCGCCGGGAGGCCCTGCGCATCGGGGTCATGGGCAGCCTCGTGCCGGGCGGGGGCGACCTCTACGAGGGGCGCGTTGTCCGGGGGCTGCTGCTGTGCCTGTCGGCGGTCTGGCTCCTTCTCGAAGGACTTCTCCTGGACCTCCTGACGCCCAGCTTCCGCTTTGCCCTGCCGCTTCAGGGCCCGCTCCGTTGGGCGGCGGTCCTCCTGATGCTCCTGGGCCTGTCCGCCTACTCGTGGCAGCGAAGCTGGACCAGGGTGGCTGGCCAGGGCCACTGAGCCGTCCGGAAGCAGCGAGGGGAGGGCCGGCTCGGTGGCGATGAGTGCACCATGGCGCTAGAAGGCGCATTCACCGATTTTCACATCGCCGACATCGTGCAGCTCATCGGGCTGCAGCGCAAGACCGGCACCCTTACCCTGGATGGAGACGAAGACACGCTCAGCGTGACCTTCCAGGATGGCGCGGTGGCATGGGCGCAGTCCGCGCGCGTTCCGTGGGAGCAGCGTATGGCGCAGCTCTTGGTTCCCCAAGGCCTGCTGACGCCCGCGCAACTTGGCGAGGCCCTGGCGCTCTCGCGCGAGACCAGGAAGTCGCTGAACGACGTCCTGGCGGAGAAGGGCATCCTCCGGAAGGAGGACTGGGACCGCGTACTGGCTCTGGAGGTGGAGGAGTCCGTCTACCGTCCCTTCCGGTGGACCGCCGGCCGCTACCGATTCGTGTCGCAGCCCTCGGTGGACCTCGCCGGCGGCAAGGTTGGCCCCCTGGCCACGGAGGCCGTGCTTCTGGAGGGGATCCGGCGCCTGGACGAATGGCCGATGATCCGGCAGAAGATCCCGTCCTCGGCCATGGTATTCAAGGTCAGCTCCCGGCCGGGTCCGGTGAGCCCCAAACGGGTTCTGCCCAACGAGGTCAAGATGCTGGACCTCGTGGACGGCACGCGCACCGTGCGGGAACTGGCGGATGCGAGTGGCCTGGGCGAATTTGAGGCCCTGCGCAGCTTGGCCTCGTTGGCCAGAGCCGGCGCCATCACTCCGGTTGACGGCGCGCCGGGGGCGCCGGCCCCCCGCCTACTGGCACCTCCCACTCTGGGACCACCTGCGTGGCTCCCCAAGGTGGCCTGGGGTGCCGCATCTGCCTGGCTCATCGTGTGTCTGGTGTTCTTCGGATGGGAGCCATCAGGCCTGGTTCCTCTCTCGCGGTCGCGGACCGGTGCCCTGGATCGCGTGCGGAGCATCCGGGCTCGGACCGACCTGGCTCAACTCGCACGCGACCTGGAATGGTACAGCGCGACGATGGGGGAGCATCCGGCCAGCCTGGAGGCCGTGAGAACCCAGGGGCGGCCCTTCCAGGATCCGTGGGGTCATCCGTACCAGGTTCGCCGCACCGGCACCGCTGACGGGGCCGGCCCCGGCGCCGGCGTAGGGGTCCGCGTGGCCAGCGCCGGCCCGGATGGTCGGATCGGAACTCCGGATGATATCGCCGTCAGCGACCGCTAAGGCTCCGTCTCGTTTGACAGCATCCCATCCGTATGTTACAAGAATCATTCCGTGACCCGTCGGCGTTTGTTGTATGGGGAGGTTCGCGTGATATCTCAATCTACCAAAGGGGCGATCCCGAAGGCCGGCCGCGTGACGCTGGCCGCCCTGATTGTGCTCGCCTTCGCCTTCGGCCCGCCGGCCACGGCTCAGGACAGCCGCGGCGCCCTGCAGATGCTGCAGGACGCCTTCGTGCAGGTCGCCCAGTCCGTGAGGCCGGCCGTGGTGAACATCGCCACCACGCAGCGGCCCCGGCCCCAGGAAGGGCGGCGGGCGCCGCAGTTGCCGCCGTCCTTCCGGGGGCCGTTTCGCGACTTCTTCGGGGAGGATTTCTTCGAGCGATTCTTCGGGGACCAGCCCCAGCGCGAGCGGCGGAGCCTGGGCTCCGGCGTGATCGTGGACAAGCGGGGATACATCCTCACCAACAATCACGTCATCGAGCAGGCGGACCAGATCGAGGTCCGCCTCTCCGACAAGCGAAAATTCACGGCCACGGTGATCGGGAAGGATCCCAAGACGGATCTGGCGGTGATCAAGATTGACGCACCCGGGGACCTCCCGATTGCCAAGCTGGGGGACGCGGCCAGAATCCGCATCGGCGAATGGGCCATCGCCATCGGCAATCCGTTCGGCCTGGACCAGACGGTCACCGTTGGGGTCATCAGCGCCGTGGGCCGGGCCGATGTCGGCATCACGACCTATGAGGACTTCATCCAGACCGACGCCTCCATCAATCCCGGGAACTCCGGCGGCCCTCTGCTGAACCTGAACGGGGAAGTGATCGGAATCAACACAGCCATCGTGGCCACCGGCCAGGGCATCGGCTTCGCCATCCCTATCAACATGGCGAGGGAGATCAAGGATCGCCTGATCGCCCAGGGCAAGGTGGTCCGGGCCTGGTTGGGTGTGGGCATTCAAGAGCTCACGGAGGAGCTGGCGGCACAGTTCGGCGTGAAGCCGGAGGACGGCGTCCTGGTGGGCAACGTGATGAACGACGGCCCGGCCGAGCGGGGCGGCGTGAAGCCGGGAGACATCATCCAGGAGTTCAATGGGACCAAGATCACCAACGTCCACCAACTCCAGCGGGAGGTGGCCGGCAGCCCCGTCGGGTCCCAGGCACGCGTGACGGTCCTGCGGGAGCAGCAGCCGAAGGCGCTGACCATCACGTTGGGGGAGCAGCCGGCGGACATGACGGCGGCCGCTCCCGGCCCCGCGCCGGCGGACCCGGCGGACCGGTTCGGCCTGACGGTCCAGGACCTGACGCCGGAGCTTCGAAGTCAGTTCCGGCTGGATAACGTGGACGGGGTCGTGGTCTCCAGCGTGGACGAGACGGGCCCCGCTGCCCGGGCAGGCGTCCGCCCCGGAGATGTCATCACGGAAGTCAACCGCGAACCGGTAAAGACTACCCGCGATTTCGTCCGCATCGTCGGCCAAACACGGCGGGGGGCCAACCTGCTCCTTTTGGTGCGGCGCGACGGAACGTCGCGGTTCGTCGTGCTCTCTCCGAAGAGCTGAGAGTCCCAGGGCCGACGGCTCGCGCCCCCGGGTCCGGCCCACCGCCGTCTGCACCCGCAGTTACTGGTGGCGCCAGCATGGCCCGACGCTCCGCATCCTTCTACGAAGAGATCAGCGACGATGCGCTGGCGGCGTACATCCGGCGGATCGTGCGCATCCCCCTGCTCAGCAAGGAAGAAGAACTGCGACTGGGCGCCCTGATCCGGCGGGGGGACGAGCGGGCGTATCGGAAGCTGGTGGAAGCGAATCTGCGCTTCGTGGTCAAGGTGGCCATGCGCTACCAGGGCTGCGGCCTGTCTCTGCTGGACCTCATCAACGAGGGGAACCTGGGGGTGCTGGAGGCGGCCCGCCGCTACTCCCCGGAGCATGGCGTCAAGTTCATCACGTATGCAGTCTGGTGGATCCGGCAGGCGATCATGAAGGCCCTGGCCGCCGGGGGAGGTGCCGTGCGGCTTCCCATTCGGAAGGCCCGGCTGGCCTCCAAGATCCGCGGGCTGCGGGCCGACCTGACCCAGGAGCAGCAGGAAGAGCCCAGCGACGCCGCCGTGGCGGAGGCGATGCACCTGCTGCCGGGGGAGGTCGAGGAGGTCATGCGCGGCACCCAGGTCCAGACCTCGCTGGATGACGACGGCCATGCCGAGGACCACTTGGGGCTGGAGCTGTCCGGCAAGAGCGTGATCCCGCCCGCAGACCAGGAGCTCATCACCCACTCCTTCCGCGAGGAGGTGGAGCGGATGCTCCGGCATTTGAAACCACGGGAACGGGCGGTGATCGAGCTCCGCTTCGGCCTGGGGGCCGAGGAGCCGCGGACCCTGGAGGAGGTGGGCCGTCGTCTCCGGCTCTCGCGCGAGCGCATTCGCCAGATCGAGGAGCGGGCCAAACAGAAGCTCCGCCTGATGGCCCGCACGCGGCATCTGAAGGACTACCTCAATTGAGCCAACTCTCCGGACCCCGCCCCTTCCGACTCCTGGTCGTGGACGATATGGAGGCCATGCGCCTGGCCCTGGAGGATTCCCTGCGCTTCCAGGGCTACGAGGTGGTCTCGGCGGCCTCGGGCGAGGAGGCCCTGGAGTTCCTGCGGTCGCAGCGTTTCGACCTGCTCTTGACGGACCAGGCCATGCCGGGCCTCTCGGGGATCGAGCTGGCGGAGGCCACGGCGCGCATCCACCCCGACGTCCCCATCGTCCTCCTCACGGGAAACACCGACGTGGAGCTGGCCAAGGCCTCGCTCCAGCGCGGGGCCAGTGATTTCGTGACGAAGCCGGTCAACATCCGCGAACTCCCCATCGTGATCGAACGCAACCTGACCCGGCGGAAGCTGGAGGTGGCGCGCCTGAAAGAGCGGGAGGCCCAGGTCCTGTTCGAGGCGATCAAGGCCCTGGCCTCGGCGGTGGACGCCAAGGACCCGTACACGGCGCGCCATTCCATGCGGGTGACCCGCCTGTCGATGCTCTTGGCCGACGCCATGGGTCTGTCCAGCGATGAGAAGTACTTCCTGGAACTGTCGGCCTGGATGCACGACGTGGGCAAGATCGGGGTGCCGGATCATATCCTCATCAAGCCGAGCCGCCTGACGCCCGAGGAGTTTGAGATCATGAAGATCCATCCGGTCAAGGGCGGCGAGATCGTGGGACAGATCGAGGAGCTGACCCGCGTGGCCGACGTGATCCGCCACCATCACGAGCGGCTGGATGGCCGGGGCTATCCCGACGGGCTGCGGGGCGAGGCCATCCCTTTGCTGTCGCGGGTCATCTTTATCGCGGACACCTTCGAAGCCATGACCACGGATCGCAGCTACCGTCGCGGCCTCACTCGCGAACACGCCTTCGCGGAGTTGCGCGACAACGCCGGGAGCCAATTCGAACCGGAGCTCGTCGAGCTGTTTGTGAGCAAGATAGAGAGTCTGCAGGACGCGTGAGCGTTCGCCCCTGCCTGTCCCGTCTTTGTCGTGGTTCCTCCACTGGCTTGGCCAGCGCCGCGCAGCCGAATGCGCTTGGCGGTCTCCCGTTCCGGTTGCTATACTTTGGTACCGCCTGATCCGCACCGGGCCGGGGCCAGTGTGCCCTGAACCGAGAGACGACCGCATCGCAGACGAGGAGTCGGACCATGCTGAAAGACATCGAGACATTGCTGGGAGCGGATGCCAAGAACCTCCTGGAGCATCACTGCAAGGGGATCCCCAGGGCGCTGCTGCATCTCCCGGGGCCGGATGTCGTTGATCGGGTGTACGCGGCGTCGGATCGGCCGCCGCAGGTGCTGCGGAGCCTGCAGGCGCTCGTCAATTCGGGGCGGCTGGCCGGGACGGGCTACTTGTCCATCCTCCCCGTGGACCAGGGGATCGAGCATTCGGCGGGCGCCTCCTTCGCCCCCAACCCGATCTACTTCGACCCCGAGAAGATCGTGGAGCTGGCCCTGGAGGGGGGTTGCAACGCCGTGGCGTCCACGTTTGGGGTCCTGGGGGCGGTGGCCCGGAAGTGGGCCTACAAGATCCCGTTCATCGTGAAGATCAACCACAACGAGTTCCTGAGCTACCCGAACAAGTATGACCAGATCCTGTTCGGCACGGTGGAGGAGGCGTGGAACATGGGCGCCGTGGCGGTGGGGGCCACGATCTATTTCGGGTCGGCCGAATCCACCCGGCAGATCCAGGAGATCAGCGTGGCCTTCAGGCGGGCGCACGAGCTCGGGATGGCCACCGTGCTGTGGTGCTACCTGCGCAATGCCGCCTTCAAGACCGCGGAGAGGGACTACCACGCGGCGGCCGACCTCACGGGACAGGCCAACCACCTGGGGGCCACCATCCAGGCGGATATCGTCAAGCAGAAGCTGCCAGAGACCAACGGCGGCTACACCGCCCTCAGCTTCGGCAAGACCCATAAGATGGTCTACGCCGAACTGACCACGGATCACCCGATCGACCTGACGCGATACCAGGTGGCCAACTGCTATCTGGGAAGGGTCGGCCTCATCAACTCCGGCGGGGCGTCGGCAGGGGAGAGCGATCTCGCCGAGGCGGTGCGAACCGCCGTTATCAACAAGCGGGCCGGCGGGATGGGGCTGATCTCGGGGCGCAAGGCGTTCCAGCGGCCGATGAAAGACGGGGTGCATCTGTTGAACGCCGTTCAGGATGTGTACCTGTGCCGGGAGGTCACGATCGCCTGAGTCGAGAGTGGAGGGCCGCTTCTGCGAGGTCCTCGACTCCCGCCGCTCGACTCTCGGCTCTCCAAGCGACCTTGCTCCCCTGTCCGGAGACGCCATGACCCTTCTGGACATGCTTGCGAAGAGCGCCGGCCGCGTTCCCCACCGGCCGGCGCTCGTGTTTCGAGAGCGACGCCTGTCGTATTCCGAGCTTCAGGCAGGAGCCCGGAGGGTCGGGGCGCTCCTCCCGACCCTTGGCGTCCGCCGCGGTGACCGTGTCGTCCTCGTCCTCCCGAATGCGCCGGAGTTCGGCGTCGGCTATTTCGGGATCCTGGCGGCCGGCGCCGCCGTGGTGCCCCTGAACCCCCTCCTGAAAGCGGAGGAGGTCCACTTCATCCTGGAGGATTCCCGGCCGGCCGCCATGGTCTGCCTCGCCATGACCTATCCGCTCCTGCAGGGGGCGCGGAGAGGGTTGGGGCGGCACATTCCGGTCCTGGCTCTGGATCCCATCGCGTCCGGCCTCGAGTCGGGCGATATCGCCTGGGGGGCAGCGGAGACCCTCCCACAGGCTGCGCCGTCCCCCCTCGCGGCCGAGGACGTGGCGGCCTGTCTGTACACGTCAGGGACCACCGGGCGACCCAAGGGGGCGATGCTCAGCCATCGGAATCTTCTGGCCAATATTCAGAGCTTCCAGGAGATCCTGGCCGTGACCGAAACGGATGTCTTCCTGACCGTGCTCCCCATGTTCCACGCCTTTGCGGCCACCGTCATGTTCCTCGAGCCCCTCAGCGTGGGCGCCACGATCGTGGTCGAGCCCCGCTTCGCCCCGGAGCTCATCCTGAAGGCAATCGCCCTGCATCGGGTGACCCTGTTCGCGGGCGTGCCGACGATGTTCGCCGTCCTGGCGGGCCTCCCCCGACCCGCTGCGGATCTCTCGGCCTGGCGGCTGTGCATCTCCGGCGGCGCGCCGCTCCCCCCGGCGATCCTGGAAGCCTTCGAGGCGAAATACGGTGTGCCCATCTTCGAAGGGTACGGCCCGACCGAGTGCGCGCCCGTCCTGACCGTGAACCCGCCTCGAGGGCTGCGCAAGATCGGCTCGGTGGGACCCGCCATCCCTCAGGTGGAGCTGCGGATCGTGGACGACGCGGGGGCGCCCGTGCCGGTGGGCCAGGTCGGAGAAATCGTGGCCCGCGGCCCCAACGTGATGCAGGGCTACTGGAACCGTCCGGAGGAGACGGCCGAGGTCCTGCGGGACGGCTGGTACCACACGGGCGACCTGGGACGCGTGGATAGTGACGGCTACTACACTATCGTGGATCGGAAGACCGACCTGATCCTCGTGGGCGGCCTGAACGTCTATCCCCGCGAGGTGGAGCTGGTCCTGGCCGATCACCCGGCGGTGATGGAGGCGGCGGTGATCGGGATGCCGGATCCCGCCCGGGGTGAGGCGCCCAAGGCCCTGGTGGTCCTCCGGGAAGGGCAGCGGGCCGACCCACAGGAATTGCTCCAGTGGTGTCGCCAGCGGCTGGCCAACTACAAGGTCCCGCGGGCGATCGCGCTCGTGCCATCTTTACCCAAGACAGTCACGGGGAAGATCCTGAAGACGGAGCTCAGAAGAGCGGGCGAGGCCCCGAGGAAGGCCGGCACTCCCGCCGGATGAGTTCCCGCGAGACCCTTCCCTCGCCGGGGGCAGGACGGGGTATCGCCTGCCACGAATGAAGGAGAATGGACCGATGGGCTGGCGCATTTGGACTGTGGTCGTGCTGGCCGGGTGTCTGGCGCTGGGAGCTTCCGCCACGGGACAGGATTCCCAGGAGGCGGCCTTTGCGCGGGCCCGCCAGCAGATGGTGGAGCGCGACCTCAAGGGCCGCGATATCACCGACGCGCGCGTCCTGTGGGCCATGGGCAAGGTCCCGCGTCACCGGTTCGTGCGCCCCGTGCTGGCGCGGGAGGCCTATGCCGATCGGGCCCTTCCCATCGACGAGGGCCAGACCATCTCCCAGCCTTACATCGTGGCGCTGATGACCCAGTTGGTCGAGCTGAAGGGACCGGAACGGGTCCTGGAGGTCGGGACGGGATCGGGATACCAGGCCGCGATCCTGGCGGAACTCGTGAAGCAGGTCTACACCATCGAGATCCTCCCCGGCCTGGCGGCGAGCGCTGCCCTGCGACTCAAGGCCCTGGGATACACGAACGTGGAGGTGAGGGCCGGAGACGGATACCAGGGCTGGCCTGAGCGGGTGCCCTTCGATGCCATCATCGTCACCGCCGGTGCAAGTCACATCCCTCAGCCCTTGATCGCCCAGCTCAAAGAAGGGGGGCTCCTGGTCATCCCCGTTGACGTCCCAGGAGGGCACCAGGAGTTGCTTCAGGCTCGGAAGGAACGCGGCCGGCTGATCACGAAGAGCATTGCCCCCGTCCGCTTCGTCCCCCTCATCGAACCGAAGCGGTGAGGCGGCCGGGGACCCGGCTCCGCTTTCGCCTTGCGCGTCTCGGGGCTTTCTGGTAACAAGGGCCCGAGGTGTCACATGGAGAAGGTTTTCATCGCCGACCTGATCGAGGGAGAGCCGGTGATGTCGTTCTTCCTGGCCAAGCAGGTCCAGGTCCGCCAGCGGCGGACGGGCGAGCCCTACCTCACCCTGGTCCTGGGAGATCGCACGGGCGAGGTGTCGGCGGTGATGTGGGAGGGGGCGGAGGAAGCCAGCAAGGGACTGGCCGACGGCGACATCGTGAAAGTCCAGGGGCAGGTCGGCACCTACCAGCAGGCGCGCCAGCTCACCATCTCGCGCCTCCGCAAGGCGGGACCCGAGGAGATCGCCCTGGAAGACTACCTCCCCCGCAGTGCCCAGGATCCCGCCGTGCTCCTTGGCCGCCTCCGCGAGGTGGCGGAGGGGCTGGGAGAGCCGCAGCTCCGCAAACTGCTGCGGGACCTCCTGGCGGACGAGGCCTTCGTGACCGCCTTGGCCGCGGCGCCGGCGGCCAAGAGCATCCACCACGCCGTCTTGGGAGGGCTCCTCGAGCATACGGTGTCGGTGGTGGGGCTGTGCCGCCTCCTGGCGGATTACTATCCGGCGCTGGACCGCGACGTCCTGCTGGCGGGAGCCATCCTGCACGACGTGGGGAAGGTGCGGGAACTCGCCTGGGATCGGGTGTTCGACTATACGGACGCCGGGCGGCTCCTCGGCCACATCACGCTGGGGGCGCTCCTGGTGGAGGAACGGATCCGGGCCATCCCCGACTTTCCGGAAGAGCTGGCCCAGCGGGTGCTTCACTGCATCCTCAGCCACCACGGCGAGCTGGAATGGGGCTCTCCCAAGCGGCCGAAGACTTTGGAGGCCCTCGTTCTGCACTACGCGGAGGACCTGGACGGGAAGGTGAATTCCTTCCTCGGTTTTGCCCACAGCCACCCCGATCCCCAGCACCCCGGCTGGACGCAGTTCAACAAGGCGCTGGATCGGCACCTGTACTTCGGACAGGGACAACCCGGCCAATCCCCGCCGGATTCGTGAGCGCGTCCCGCAACCACACGAGAGCCGCATGATCCCACTCAAGGACAACATGCCCACCCGTCACGCGCCCGTGGTGACCCTGGCCATCATCGGCCTCAACACCTACGTGTATCTGAAGGAGTTCCTGCTGGGGCCGCGGGCCAGCCAGCGGTTCATCTTCTACTATGGCCTGATCCCCTGCGGTCTCACCG
>JACQVO010000101.1 GCA_016209725.1 Candidatus Methylomirabilota bacterium
CGCTCCGTCTGAAAGAAGACCGGCGCCCAGGAGAGCAGAACCCACCATCCGTACAGGACGCAGAAGCCGGCCAGATTCATGCAGAGGAGCGTGGGATCCCGGAGCATCCGCCACAGGGGGTCCGACCGGCGGGCGGGAATCCGCACCTCACGCACCGCCCCGCGGTACAGCAGGGCCACCAGGAACGTGGGGAGCGCCAGGATCAGGAAGGGGACCCGCCAACTGCCCGTCGCCTGGTAGAACGGTCCGGCCAGCGCCAACCCGGCCGCCAGCCCCAGCGACATCCCGCCGTTGATGATCCCCGAGGCGATCCCGCGAACGCTGCCCGGGATGGAATGGATGGCGATGCTGTAGGCCATGGGGTAGTAGGCCCCGGCGCCCAGGCCGTGCAGCCCGGCCACGGCCAACAGGGCGAGGTAGTTTACCGCCGCCAGACCGAACCCCGCAATGCCCACGGCCGCCACGAGGCAGAAGAGGATGAGCATCCGCTTCAGGCCGAACCGCTCGGCCAGCAGGCCGGAGGTGAGTTGTCCCGAGACATACAGCGTAAAGTAGGCCCCGGTGATCAGGCCGGTCTGGACGCCGCTGAGGCCGAACTCCCGCGCGATCACCGTGAGCAGCGGATACAGGACCGTCCGATCCGCGTAGATCACGGCCCACCCGAGGCAGAGGACGGCCACCAGCCGCACGATGTACGGGCGATCGGTCCGCTCGGCCCGAATAGTGCCGTTCAACCGCAGAGCGCGCAGAGGACGCAAAGGAACTCCTTGGCGGTGAAATATTGGGGATCAAAAAAACCAGGGGCGAGTCCGAACGCCGGACCCGCCCCCGTCTACGAGTCGGTCCACCTTCCCGCTGGTGTGGTAACACAAAGATGGCTTTACATGCGACCCGTTCGGGCTGAGCTTGTCGAAGCCTGAATGCCCCACCCTTCGATCCCGCCTGGGCGGGACTCAGGGTGAACGGACTTGTAGAATTTGAGAGTCACCACACTACTCGGTCTTGAGGACAGCCCCCTGACTTCCCGAGGTCACCATCTTCGAATACCGGTGCAGCCAGCCCCCCGTTACGCGAGGCTCCGGCGCCTTCCAGGCCGCGCCGCGGGCCTTCAACTCCGCCTCGGAGAGGTCCACCTCCAAAAGCCGCTTCTCGATGTCGATGCGGATCCGGTCTCCCTCTCGAAGCAGGGCGATCGGGCCGCCCGCCGCAGCTTCGGGAGAGATGTGGCCGATGCACGAGCCGTGGGTCGCCCCCGAGAAGCGGCCATCGGTGATGAGGGAGACGACCTTGCCCAGGCCGCGCCCGACGATGGCCGAGGTGGGCGACAGCATCTCCTGCATGCCCGGCCCGCCCCGCGGACCCTCATAGCGGATCACCACCACGTCCCCGGCCTTCACCTTGCCATTCAGGATGCCGGCCAGCGCGTCGTCCTGTGACTCGAAGATCACGGCCGGTCCTTCGTGCCGCAGCATCTCGGGTGCCACGGCCCCCGCCTTCACCACGGCCCCTTCCGGCGCCAGATTCCCGAACAGGACGGCCAGCCCGCCGGTCTGCCGGTAGGCGTTGGTGAGCGGCCGGATGACATCCGGGTCTTTGACTGCGGCCTCCCGGACGTTTTCTCCCAGGGTCTTCCCCGTCACCGTCGGCCGGTCCAGCTTCAGGACGTCCCCCTTGTCCGCCAGCCGTTTCAGGATGGCGCTGATGCCGCCGGCCCGGTCCACGTCCTCCACACGGTAATTTCCGGCCGGGCTCACCTTGCACAGATAGGGCACGCGGTCGGAGAGCTGGTTGATCCGGTCGAGGGTGTAGGCCACCCCCGCTTCGTGGGCGATGGCCAGGGTGTGCAGGACGGTATTGGTCGAGCCGCCCATGGCCATGTCCAGGCAGAAGGCATTGTCCACGCTTTCGCGGTTCACGATGTCCCGCGGCTTCAGGTCCATCTCCACCAGTTTCAGGATCTGGCGACCGGCCGCCCGGTAGAGCGCCTTCCGTCCCTCGTCCACCGCCAGGATCGTGCCGTTGCCCGGCAGCGCCATCCCCAGCGCCTCCGCCAGGCAGTTCATGGAGTTGGCCGTGAACATGCCCGAGCAGGAGCCGCAGGTGGGACAGCCCTTCCGCTCCAGCTCCAGGAGGGCCGCTTCGTCAATCTTGCCGGCGGAGAAGGCTCCCACCCCCTCGAACACGGTGGCCAGGTCCACCACCCGGCCGTCGGAGAGCTTCCCCGCGGCCATGGGCCCGCCGCTCACATAGATGCTGGGAATGTTGAGCCGCATGGCGGCCATCAGCATGCCGGGCACGATCTTGTCGCAGTTGGCGATCAGGACCAGACCGTCGAAGCAATGAGCCAGGGCCATCGTCTCCACGGAATCGGCGATCAGCTCCCGGCTAGGCAGCGAGTAGCGCATCCCGCCGTGCCCCATGGCGATGCCGTCATCCACGCCGATGGTGTTGAACTCGAACGGGACACCGCCCGCCTCGCGGACGGCCTCCCGAACGATCTTCCCCACCTCCTGGAGATGGACATGGCCCGGGATGATGCCCACGTAGGAGTTGGCCACCCCGATGAACGGCTTGTTGAAGTCGGACTCGCTGAGCCCCACCGCCCGCAGGAGGCTTCGGTGGCCCGCCCTCTCGTAGCCCTTCTTAACCGTGTCGCTTCGCATCACGCTCCTCCCGTAACCCCGCGGGTGGCCGCCGGCCGATCAGGTGGCCCTTGGCAATCCCGGGGGCGAAAAATCCTCTCTGCTCCGCCTATCTCAACAGGTGGGGGAAGCTATCACGTTACGCCACACGGCGCAAGCCTCCTGCGACCTTGCAAGCCAGCCAGCAGAGCGATTCCGGCGGCTGCCAAGGGCCCCACCACGGATGGCGGTTCTGGGATCAGGCTCACGCATGAGCCGGACCTCGGGCCTTCTCTTGCACAAGGGCTGCCCGCTCCCAGCCATGATTGCACCTCTCAGCACGCTGCGAGTCGGGGCTGGCTCACGAAGCGGCCCAGTCCTGCCGGGCGCGGTCAGGTCCAATGTCGGGTAATGAGGCAGGCACGGCGCCATCCCCCGCGACTGGAAAGCAGAATCGAGTTCGGTACGCGGCACGAAAACGTTGGTTACTACAAGACCTGAATGTCCCACTTCTTCTGGTGGCCGCGCTCCCACTCGCGGATCCAAGTTCGGATGCTTTCGGGTTTCGCCGAGGACCGCTTCTCGATCTCGCGAATTGGCTTGCCCTGCAGCCACATCTGGAAAACTGGTTGCTTAGATCCGTCTCTGACAGCCATGGCCGTCTGCCTCCTTCCGATCGTAAACGAGACGAGACCCCGGCTTCGTTCACTGCCGCCTAGCGGGCTGCCCCTAACCGGCGCGCGCCACTCCTGCGCACGTCCGGGCTGAAGGGCGGGTCAGGCAGCTTGTGGAAAGTATCTGGCGCGCAAGTAGTCGACATACTCGGCATCGAGTGAAACGGGCGAGGCGAGGAGCCGATGGAAGAGCTCTTGGTACGTGAGTGTCCGGAAGCGGAGTTCTTCTCCTACGCGATTGGCGAAATGGTCCATCTCGGTCCGGTGTAAATCCGCCGCTGAGCTGGGCCAGTCAAAGTACAAGTAGTAGAGCGAAAAACGGTCGGAAAGCTGCGTAGCCAGCCCTAATGCGTGCTTCAGTAGTTGCGGTGCATCCAGGTAGCGGAAGCGCTCACTGCCTTGGTGTATGTCGACCGCTAGCGATTGGCACGCAGGCAGACCTTTGGGCTCCCAGAGAGCCTGGGATTGGGGGAAGTACTTAGGCTTGAAGCATTCTCTCTTCCGAGACTTCGGGGTAAGCCATTCGCTGAACTTGCTCTCGATCACGACGGTGATTCCGGTGGATAGCTCAATCGCGAGATCAAGATTCGGGGGATTGCCGTCGAGATTCGTCGAAAACTGTGCCTCGAACGCGATAGAATCGATTAGGGCTTGGAGACCGAGCGAGGCCACAAGAGGCCCAGTATTTCTGGTGGTCCAGTAGTCAAAGACGTTCACAGCGAGTGCCGCTGAGGAATGGAGGGCCTTCATTTTGGCGGGGCGATGCCGGGTATCCTTGAGCTCGGAACCACTGCCAATGTTGAAGGCGCGAAGAGCGGGGGGTGACAGAGGCTGCCGCAGATTATCGTCCACACTGGGGAGGTAGCCACGCGCATCCACCGCCCGACCCGCTGTGGCGGCCCATGCGCGTTGATGGTTCAGCAAAGCGGTCCTTAGAGACATAAGATCGTTCAGTGCTGCCCAGCTTTGGAATGTTTTTTCCGTCTAAGATCCCATGCTTGGCTGGGGGCTAGCTTAAGACGCCTCCATGGACGAGTGATGGAAGTCAATCTGGACACGGGGTCCGGTGCGGTGGTCCATCGCACCGAAACGGCACGAAACATCTCGTGTGCCTAAGACACAACGGCCCGGGGGGTTCAGGCTGTCCCAAAGGGCCGCGCATTTCGTCCTGCGCGCCAGAGGCGGCGCGCTGCCTCGCCCTTGCTTCGTCCTTTGCCGACCTCACCGGACCGCCCTCCCCCTGGATTCCCGGGCCCCGCCGAAGTCGCTCGAAGCTATCCCGCCCCCGCCCGCTCTGTCAAGGTCAAGGCCGAGCCTCTACTCAGCCGGACGATTCCAGGAGGGAGGATGCTCTCAGGGCAGTGCGGACTTCCGAGCGAGCCTCACGGAGACGTTGACCCGGGGATTCATCTGCTGGATGCGCGGGAGAACGGCGTGCATCACCTTCAGGGGCGAGACCTTTCGCGCGCGGAACAGCCGGACCGGGTCACTTGTGGGCGCGAAGAAGCGATCGCGGCCACGCACAGGGGATCTCTCCAAGTCAGTCCAAGGTGGCCATCGCGAAACAGCGCGGGCAAATATCTCTTGAGACTCTACGCGATTGCGGACGGATCTTGCACGGTGATGCCTTCCGCCCTTGCGGCGGCCAGCAGTCTCACATCCGAGCAAAGGAAAACCGGGGAAAGGGCCTTGGTCACAAGCAAGAGGGAAAGCTGAAGCGAGTCCAAGGTGCGGAGACCGTGCCGCAGGATGAGTTCCTGGGCATCCTGTATGTGATGGCGCTCGATGTCCAGAATCCAAAACTCAGCGATCAGATCTTCGGAGAACTTCGAAAGGATGCGCAGGAGGGCTTCCCGGGGAATCTCCCCCTCCTCACGCTTGCGGACGAGGGCCGAAGTGAGCTCGGCGATAGTGATGCTGGCGATGATGAATGTGGCGTCTGGCTCCGCAAAGACCGCATCGAGATGCGCTGTACCCCTCTCGACATGATAGCGCTTGACAAGGGCACTGGTGTCAAGGAAGTAGGTGGCGGCCATCAGCAGGCGCGTTCATCAATGACCACATCCGCAAGCGACCCGCGGATCCCTGAGAGATCTTGACGTACTTGGTCCAGGGTCACCCCCGCAATGATGTGATGCAGCAAGTGGTAATCCATGCCATCCGAAAGCTTGACGGACAAGGTCTGCAGCTTACTGAGCGCCTTGAGCTTCCGTTGACTTGGGGCGATTTCCACTCTCCGATTCACTTCGTCTGCCATCCTTTCCCCCTGCGGCACGTCACGATGTGGCACACGCTACCATCCGGATGAACCCATGTCAAGCTGCCCTCCGGCCACGAGGACTGCACTTCTCGTCCTCTTTCCCGACGCATCGCCGCCTGCCAGGGGTCGCAGCAGCCACCCCGCTCTTCACGGCACGAACGGCCAGCCACCCTTGTTGGCGTCGGTCAGGTCCACGCGCTCTGCGCCGACCCGCACCTGAACCGGGCGGAACCAGACCATATCCCGACTGCCGACCGGGAAGCGGACGTACAGGTTCGCCTTTCCCACCGGGAGTCCGGTCAGCACGTAGTGGCCGTTCTCATCCGTCTGAACGAGCTGCGTCCGGTGCTTCTCCACCAGCGACTCGGCCGACACTTCATGCTTGAGGGCGACATCCCACAGTCGCTTCCTGGCCTTGAACAGGACGTCCGCCGCCGCCCGCACTTGGTTCCACAGTTCTCGCTCCCGGGGCAGCGTGCGGGGGTATTTGCCGCGCCGGGCGGCCAATGCCTTGGTCCACGCCAGCCGGGCCTGGTCGGCCGAGAACGCGGCCTCTGACTCCGCCTGGCGGGCGGTCTTGAGTTCCTCGTGAAAGGCTGCCACAGCCTGGGCCCAGTCGCGCTCGAACGCTTGGGTGGATGAAACCGCCTTCACGTTGATCCGGGCGGCCCGCTTGACGTCTCCCGCCGGAGCGTGGACAAAGACATCCCCGTAGAGGCTGCCGGATCGGGAGCAGGCAGCCATGATCAGGACGCCGGCCATGACCAAGCCTTTGGCCTTCATGATCGAAGCCCTGCCCCCTTCTTCTCTGCGGTCACCACGTCCGAGCCTCCCTGTATCAGTACTCCAGGTCACGCTGTGCCACTCGCCCACGCTATGCCTTGAGGCCGCCGGCGGTCAGGCCATGCACGATGCGCCGTTGGACAAATCGGATGCGGAATTGGCCGGAACGGAGGAACCAACGAGGCCCTTCCCTCAATGGGGAGCCTCGGCCAAGCCGGGTGCGCCCGCAGTCTGCTGCTGCCGGCGCTTCCGAAGCGCTCGTCGGACGGCATCCCAGGCCCGGATGCCCAGCAGGAGCGTGAGAATTGTGGCATACAGGTACTGATCGGTCCGCCCCTTCTTGGCCAGCCAGAGGAAGTGCAGCGAGGCCAGCACACCGACCACGTACACGAGCCGATGCAGCCGCCGCCAGGCCATGCCGCCCAGACGTTTCAGCATGGCGTTCGTGGAGGTCACGGCGAGAGGCACCAGAAGCGTGAGCGCCAGCATGCCGACGGTGATGTACCGGCGCTTCAGGATGTCGGCGCCCATCTGGTGCCAGTCGAAGAAGTGGTCCACCACGATCCAGACGCAGAAGTGCAGGCAGGCGTAGGCGAAAGCGAACAGCCCGACGAGACGCCGCAGACTGACCTGCCAGGAAATGCCGAACAGGATCCTGATGGGCGTCAGGGCAAGAGCGGCCAAGAGCAGCCGGAAGGTCCACTGCCCGAGCCAGTTGGTGACGAAGCTGATGGGGTTCGCGCCCAGATCACCGGTGACGGCGCGATAGGCGAGCACGACCAGCGGGAGGAGGCAGAGAACCCACACACTGGCCTTGAAGGCGATGCGGGTGCGGCGGCTCATCGGGAATCGGGCGGGGACACCAAGGGCGAATGCGGAATGGCGAATGCGGGATGCGGAATCCTCAGGCCGATGGGCGACAGCCCATTCCACATTCCGCACTCCGCATTCCACATTGTTCTAATAGTATTTCCGCAGATCCATCCCCGCGTACAGCGAGGCGATCTGGTCGGCGTAGCCGTTGAACTTCAGGGTCTTCCGCCGGAGGAATTCCCCGATCCGGCGCTCGGAGGCCTGGCTCCAGCGGGGATGGTCCACCTCGGGGTTGACGTTGGAGAAAAAGCCGTACTCGTTGGGTGCGGCCTTCTCCCATGTGCTCTTCGGCTGGGAGCTCACCAGGCGGATCCGCACGATGGACTTGGCGCTCTTGAAGCCGTACTTCCACGGCAAGACGACGCGAATGGGCGCCCCGTTCTGGTTCGGCAAGACCTGACCGTACATCCCGACGGTCAAGAGGGCGAGCGGGTGCATCGCCTCGTCGAGCCGGAGGCCCTCCACGTAGGGCCATTCGATGGGCGAAAGGTTCAGCACGCTCTTGCGCTGCGCGGGAAACTGCTCCGGATCCATAAGCGTGGTGAATTCGACGAACTTGGCCTGGCCGGTCGGCTCGACCCGCTTGAGCAGCGAGGCCAATGGGAAGCCGATCCAGGGGATCACCATGGACCACCCCTCCACGCAACGGAGGGCATAGACCCGTTCCTCCAGCGGGAAGAGCTTGAGGAGCTCGTCGATGTCGTAGGTCTTGGGCTTGGCCACGTGGCCGTCCACCTGGACCGTCCACGGCCGCGGCTTGAGCGTGTGAGCGAGCCGGGACGGGTCGCCCTTGTCCACGCCGAATTCGTAGAAGTTGTTGTAGGTGGTGGCGCTTTCAAATTTCGTCGCCGGATCGCTGAGGCTGAACGCCGTATTCCGGGTCGCCTTGAGAGGCTGGCCGGCCGGCGGTGCTGCCGCCTCGGCACCCCGCGGGAAAAGCGCGAGGGCCGCCGCCCCCACCATGAATTCGCGCCGGTTGAAATAGAGCGTCGGATCGGTGATCTCGGACGCCTTGAACATCTGAGCACGCTTGATCAGCATGATCCCCCCTCTTGTTTCGTGAGGAGTTAGGCGTGAGGGGTCAGCGGAAAGGGCTTCTCGCCTTCCGCCTCACCCCTCACCCCTCACGGCGCGCGGCTCGGCATTGATCACCCGGGGCCCCGTCCCCGCCTTTCCCGGACATGCCTCCGGGAGCGGCGGGGGCCTTCCCCGTGGTCTCGGCTCTAAGTAAGATGAGGTTCATCATTCGACCGGTTCGCGGTTTCTCCGCCCGGTGGGAGAAAAAAACATCCGCCCGGCAGGCCGTGCAAAGGCCGGTGTCGGCGATCCGGTCGGGACGCACGCCGGCTCCCTCCAGAACGGCGCGGTTCACCCCGGCGAGGTCCAGCCGAACGTGTCCGGGCCGGGTCGCCACGGCGTGCGCCCCCCAACCGGGCAGGACACCCGCCATGGCATCCGTCACGGCCGCGCCCACCTCGTAGCAACAGCCCCGGATGCCGGGGCCGATGGCCACCCGGCAATCGGCAGGGTCCGTCCCGTAGGCAGCCGTCATGGCCAGGAGCGCCCGGGCCGCGATCCGCTTTGCCGTGCTCCGCCAGCCGGCGTGCACGGCCGCCACGGCCCTGTGGACGGGATCGTGGACGAGGATCGGCAGGCAGTCGGCGGTGGAGACCACCAGGGCCAGATCGGTCAGATTCGTGACCAGGGCGTCGTATGCGTACCCTTCATCCAGCAAGACGCCGGGGAAGCCGCGGCGGGACGCCAGCGCTTCGTCCACGGTGAGCACCCCGTCGCCGTGCACCTGCTTGACCCGGACAACCTGCACCGGCTGGATGCCGAAGCTTCCGAAGAACCTCCACCGATTCTCCTGCACGGCCTCGGGATCGTCCCCCACGCTCTGCCCGAGGTTGAGCGTGGCATAGGGCGCACGGCTGACACCACCCTGTCGGGTGCTGAATGCGTGCACCAGCCGATTCGAGTCCCGGAGATTGTCGGACTGAATCAGCATCGGGGAATCGGGGAACCGGTGCGTCGGTGAATCGGTCACGCGAGGGAGGCCTTCCATTTCACGACCCGCTCGGGCAACCGGCCCATGGCGCGCTGGTATTCGATCTCCAGCCGCTCACGCTTGGTCCCCACCTCGAAATGGTCCCAGGGGAACCGCTCCTGGAGCGGCCGTTCCCGACAGGCGTAGAATCCCGGGTTGCGCGGCCACTCCCGGAAGGCACGCTTCCAATCCCCCCGGTGTCCCAGCGCCAACTCCAGCAGGCCGCTCACGTGCCGGTCGCCGCGTGACAGCACGGCCTGGAGGAAGGCCCACTTTGGCACATCGTGGGTGAACCGGATGCCCACCCGCCGGAGTTCCCGCCGCAGGTGGTGGATCTTCTCGTCCAGCGCCCGGACCTCCTCCATGGCGCACCACTGGAAGGCCGTCCAGGGCTTGGGCACGAAGCTGCTCACCCCCACGGTCAGCTCCGCCAGGCTCTTCGGGTCGCGGCGCTTCTGCAGGATGCGATGCCGGGCCGCCTTGGCCAGCCGGATGATGCCCTCGATGTCCTCGGCCGTCTCCGTGGGCTGGCCGATCATGAAGTACATCTTCACGCTGGGGACGCCCGAATCGGCGATCAGGTCCACCGCCTCGAACAGACGCTGATCGCTGAGGCTCTTGTGGATGACGGCGCGAAGCCGCTCGGTCCCCGCTTCGGGGGCGATGGTCAGAGTCCGCGTCCCGCTCTCCAGGAGCCCCTGCACCAGGCCGGGGCTGAGGCTGTCCGCCCGCACCGACGAGAGCGAAACCTCCACCCCCCTGGCGCGCAGGGCCGCGATCAATTCGTCGATCCAGGGATAGTCGGAGACGCAGGCCCCTACCAGGCCGACCCGCCGGCCGCGCTGGAGGGCGGTTTCCGCGGTGCGCAGGATGGCGTCGATGTGCCGGTGCCGGACCGGCCGGTAGATCTCCCCCTCCATACAGAACCGGCAGCCCCGGCCGCAGCCCTTCCCCACCTCCAAAAGCGCCATCTCGCCGAACTCGGTATCGGCCGTTCGGACCATGGAGAGCGTGTCGTAGGCGTCAGTGTTGAGGAGGCGGCGTTTCCGCACGGGGAGCGGGCCCCCTTCGGACGGGATGACCTCCGCCACGGTCCCGTCCTCGTGGTACTTCACGTCGTAGAACCGCGGGACATACATCCCCTGGACTCCCAGGAGGGCCCGGAAGAACGCTTCCCGCCCCGCCTCCGGCCGGCGTTCCGCCTCACGCACCCGCTGCAGGAGCTCGAAGACCTCGTGGCTGGATTCCTCCCCTTCCCCCAGGAAGAACCAGTCCACGAAGGCGGCCAGGGGCTCGGGATTGGACCAGGCGCACACGCCCCCCATGGTGACGAGCGGGTCGCCGGGGCCCCGGTCGCGCGCCCGGATCGGGATCCGGGACAACGTGAGGATCCGCAGCATGTTGAGGTAATCGTTCTCATAGGTGGTGGAGAAGGCGACGCAGTCGAACTCGGCGAGAGGCCGCTGCGATTCCAGACTGAGGATTGGCACCCGCAGCCGCTCATGCTCCGGCAGATCCTCCGGATCGGGATAGAAGGCCCGCTCGCAGACGATGTCGGGGCGTCGGTTCAGATGCCAGTAGATGGTCTGAAACCCCAGATTGGACATCCCGACATAATAGGTGTTCGGGAAGACCAGGGCGATGCGGACCCGGCCACCCCAGTCCTTGATGACCGTCCCGGTTTCCCCGGCGAGGCGCTTGCGCGCTTTCTCTTTGAACTGCCAGATCATGTTGGCTTCACGGAAAGGCCTTCCGGTTCCCCGGCCCGGACGTGCAGAGCATGCTACCAGCGCAAGTGAGGGACTTCAAGGAGTTTGTACCCTTGTGCCAAGTAGAGTCCCCAGGCGGGCAACACCGCCCACAGCCGTTGTGCCGTGACGACGAAGCGAAGCCGGTTGATTTTGGGACCGAAGAAGTGGTATCAGTAAACTGCGGTAGAATCTACTCGGCCGTCCCGGAGGTGAAGAAAATGAGATTTACCCGAATCACTGTCAACCCCGACCAAATGGGGGGGGTCCCCTGCATCCGAGGACTACGAATCCCACTTGCGACCGTCGTGGGGATGGTTGCCGAGGGAATGTCCGAAAAGGAAATCCTCAAAGCCTTCCCAGATTTGGAACGCGAGGATATCCGCGAGGCTTTGCAGTACGCCGCCGAGGCCGTGCGGGAACGCGAACTCCCCTTGGTGACGACCGCGTGAAGATTCTGGTGGACAACGCGCTGTCTCCCATCGTGGCGGAAGGGCTCCGCCAGGGAGGACATGACGCAGTCCACGTCCGCGATTACGGCATGCAGGCGGCTACAGACGAGGAGGTTTTCAAGCGGGCGGCCGACCAAGAGCGCGTCTTGATTTCAGCGGATACGGACTTCGGTACTATGCTCGCCCTCCGGAGCCAAACCAAACCGTCGGTCGTGCTCTTCCGACATGGCCCAGAGCGCCGCCCCGAAAAGCAGTTGGCACTCTTGCTCGCAAACCTTCCCAATCTCCAAGAGACCCTCCAGCAAGGCAGCATTGTCGTCTTTGAACCCACCCGCATCCGCATTCGCCCGCTGCCAATTGGCGGCGCTGAGTAAGGGGGACCCATTTCCCCTATGGGAACCGGGTGCCGGGGAAGGGACAATGTCCCTCTGAATTCGGGATAGGCGACCTTGACATAGCTCTCCGAGTCGGTGTGGCGCGAAATCACCCCGTGGGACCACTCCGAAGTGGCAAAGGAGCGGGAAATGGCGGCAAATACGTACCTTCCGGCCTACACCTTGCTGTATGCGGTGTCCTTCACGACTGTCGTAAGAACGGTTAAGGACCATGAGGCATTCAGGCCCCTAAAGCCATATGGTTGGCGCGGAGAGCTCTGGGTTCTCTGGTCCGCAATCGTGGTTGTGGTGGTCCCATAGCTCTTCTTTATCTTCGCGTACCAGGCCGTGGGCAAGCTCCCCCGAGAAGTTGGCCTATGGACAACGGTTCAGGTACTTCTCTTTGCGCTCCCTCCTGGCGCCTCCCATCAGGGTTGGCTTTGGACGGTATGGGCTGGTTCCCGCATCTTCAAATATGATCTTCCGAAGGGAGTTATGGCCCCTCTGCTGATTACTTCCAATCCCGCTCACCGCGCCTGCGCCGCTTTAGGAAACGTACCGGACACCTTTCGAGCGAGAACTGCGCGATTCCCTTGGCGCTGATTTTCGATTCTTCGGGAGTGAGATTCAGGACAGGAAGATCAGGAAGCCTATCCGGGGCGGCCCTCCGCCGCCCTATCCGGCGGTGGCGAGCCCACCCGCCGCGGGAAGCGCCGAGTTCCTGGCCCGCTCCCGGGAGACGAAGAACTGAGTCCGTACCTCCGAGAATTCAAGTCCTTGGAGCCTGTAAGGTGTCTGGTGCCTCTTCTCGGCACCTCTCGTTGGGTCACTCGCGACGGGGGATGGAGCACGCAGGATTGGGAGGAGACTGACGGTTCCGAATAAGAAGGCCATCTTCTTCGTCAAGGACCTGGCGGGAAAACCGCAGCCGTACACGCGCCGTCAGGAGTTCGAAGCGGGGAAGCCTCCCACCAGGAGGACGATTCCACTCGGCCGGGGTTCTTCGCCGTCCCGGCCGACGGCGAGTCGAACCATGCGCGGATCTTCGTGGTGAGGGGGGCGACCCAGCAAGTCTCATTCATCTAGTCGGCCTGCCTCGAAGACCACGGCAGCCGCGTCAGTCGGCTTGCCGTCGAAGAAATGTCGGGATATCCAGGACCTCCTCGTTCACCTCCTCCAGGGCCAACTGGGAGCCGACGACCTTCTTGCCCTTCCGGAGAAAGGCTCCGCGATCGGGGCCGGCGGCGGCGGCCGCCCTCGGCGCATAGGCCCGCAGGTCCGTGACCCGCGGGGGCTCCTCCACCGCCTCCGCCTCAGTCCCGTCGAAGCCGGTGGCGATGACCGTTACCCGGACCGACTCGCCCATCTCGTCGTCCAGGACATCCCCGAAGATGATGTTGGCGTCCCGGTCCACCATGTCGTGGACGATCTTGGACGCCTCGTTCAACTGATAGATGGGCATCGTCGAGGCATGGGTGAAGTTCAAGAGGACGCCCCGCGCCCCCTTGATGGAGACATTCTCCAGGAGCGGGCTGTTGATCGCCTTCTGCACCGCTTCCACGGCGGCGTCCTCCCCCGTGGCCTCGCCGATCCCCATCATGGCCATGCCCCGCTCCGACATCACCGTCCGGACGTCGGCGAAGTCCACGTTGATGTAGCCGGGCTTCACGATGATGTCCGCGATGCCCTGCACCGCCTGGCGGAGGACGTTGTCCGCCATGGCGAAGGCCTCCTTCACCCCGGTGTTCTTGGTGGCGTGGTTGATGAGCCGCTGGTTCGGGATGATGATCAGGCTGTCCACGGTAGCCTTGAGCTCCTCCAGGCTCCGCTCCGCCTGCTCGCCTCGCCGCTTCCCCTCGAACATGAAGGGCTTGGTCACCACGCCGACGGTCAGGATCTCCATCTCCTTGGCCAGGTTGGCGATAATGGGCCCCGCGCCGCCCCCGGTGCCGCCGCCCAGGCCGGCGGTGAGGAAGAGCATGTCGGCTCCCTGGAGGTGCTGGAGGATCTTGTCGGTGTCCTCGATGGCCGCCTTGCGGCCCTTCTCCGGGTCGGCCCCCACCCCCAGCCCCTTGGTCAGCTTCTCCCCGATCTGAAGCTTGAGTTCCACCGGCGCATGGCGCAGCGCCTGGACGTCGGTGTTCACGACGATGAACTCCACGCCGGTCATGCTGGATGCGGTCATGCGGCTGACCGCATTGGACCCGCCGCCGCCGACGCCGATCACCTTGATGTTGGCCATTGCCTCCGAATCCACCTCCAGCCTGATCGTCATGCGCTCTCCTCCCTGGTTTTTGCGCGCCAGCGCAAAAACCAAATTGGTGGGGCAAAGAGTTTTTGGTTTTTGCGCGCCAGCGCAAAAACCAGGTCCTAGAAGATCTCCCCGAACCATTCCTTCATCCGGGCGACCACTTTGTCGAAGATGTTCCTGTCCGTGACCTGCCGGAACTTGCGGCGGTCCCGGTGAGCCGACCCGTAGATGCCCAGGCCCACCCCGGTGGCATACATGGGACTGTTGATCACGTCCGTGAGGCCCCCCACCCCCCGCGGGATGCCGCGGCGCACCGGCATGTCGAAGACTTGCTCCGCCAGCTCCGGCACGCCCTCCATGATGGAGGAGCCGCCCGTGACCACCACGCCCCCGTTCACCCGCCCCATGTAACCGGCCCGGCGCACCTCCCGGTCCACCAGGAAGAACAGCTCCTCCAGGCGGGGCTGGATGATCTCGCACAGGGTCTGGCGGGCCAGGACGCGCGGGCGACGGCCACCCACGCTGGGCACCTCGATCTTCTCCTCCGGCCGCGTCATGCTGGCCAGGGCGCAGCCGTACTTCCGCTTGAGGGACTCGGCCTCCGGATGAGGGGTGCGCAGCCCGATGGCGATGTCATTGGTGAGCAGGTCGCCTCCCACCGCCAGGACCGAGGTGTGGTAGATGCTTCCTTCCACGAACACGGCGACGTCGGTGGTGCCGCCCCCCACGTCCACCAGGAGGCAGCCCAGCTCCTTTTCCTCGGGCGTGAGGGTCGCCTCGGAGCTGGCGAGCTGCTGGAGGACGATATCCCGGACCTCCAGCCCCGCCTTGTTGGCGCACTTGATGATGTTCTGCGCCGAGGCCACCGCCCCGGTCACGATGTGGACCTCCGCCTCCAGGCGGATCCCGGTCATCCCCAGCGGCTCCCGGATACCCCCCTGGTCGTCGATCATGAACTCCTGCGGCAGGACGTGGATCACCTCGCGATCCACCGGCAAGGCCACGGCCTTGGCCGCGTCGATCACCCGGTCAACGTCCTGGCGGGTGACCTCGCGGCTCTTGCCGGAGATGGCAATGACCCCACGGCTGTTGATCCCCTTGATGTGACCGCCGGCGATCCCCACGAAGGCCGAGCGGATCTCCACGCCGGCCATCAGCTCCGCGTCCTCGATGGCCCGCCGGATGGAGTCCACCGTGGCGTCGATGTTCACCACCACCCCCTTTCGCAGCCCCCGAGACGGGCTGTGGCCGACGCCGATGATGTCCACCACGCCATCGCCGTTCCGCTCGGCCACGATGGCACACACCTTGGTCGTGCCGATGTCCAGGCCAACCACCAGGCCGTTGTCCTTGGCCATCCCCATCACCTCCCTGTGTGTTCCCGCCGGACGACCGATCCGGCGTCACGCACCCGGGGCCTCAGGGCCCTCGGGTCTCCCTGGGCCAGCCGAAATTCTTGGCGTGGCCCAACTCGACGCTCACCGCGAAATCTCGAATATCGAATCCGCAAAGGCGGAAATATCGAATGACGAACCTCGAGCGGGATTGATTTTGAAAGTGGCTCTCCTTCGAAATTCGTCATTCATCATTCGCCATTCGATATTCGCTTGGCTGTCTCCCCCTTGGTGCCGGCCCTGCCGGCCTCACGGCCGGGCCAGGGCCTCCCCGGCCGGTCTGAAGACGACCCGGTCCCGGAAACGGAGATCCACGTCTGCGAACCGCTCCAGCGCCTGCCCGCTGGCGGAGAGAGCTGCCCCCAGCCGGCGCAGTTGCCCCTCCATGTCCTGGGCGCGCAGCCGGATGACCGGCATCCGCTGCCCCAGATTCACCACGTAGCTCCCGTCGCCCGCCATGGCCATCTCGTGGGCCCGCTCGCCCTGGAGGGCGTTGGCCAGTTGGAACTGGCGCCAGACCGACAGGCCCTGCGCCATCTCGGAGCTGAGGATCCGTTCCCCGATGGATACGCGGCGTGGGCCGGCCGCGCGCAGCGTCGGGAGCGTCGGCAACTCCTCCGGATCGAGCTCAGACAGGATCACGCCGTCGGCGCTCAAGAGGTAGCGCCGATCCGCGATGAAGACCGCCTCCGGCATCCGCTCCACCACCCGGATCGTCAGGGAGAGCGGGAGCCGCCGTCGGACCGAGGCCTCCTTGATCCAGGGATTCTCCAGAACGCGCCGGGCCAGCGCCCGCAAATCCACCTCCAGGATGCTGGTCTCCGCGGCGAGGCCCAGGCCGGCGATGATGTCCTGGGCCGCCACCTGAAGGTTGCCCTCGACCTGGATCTCGGCCACCCGGAAGTAGGGCAGGTGCACCACCGCCCGGTACCCCTCCCAGGCGCCCGCCGTGGTTCCCCCGAGGAGGAGCAGCACCCCGAATAGCTTGAGCAGCCGCGCCAGGCGCGGAAACCGCTCCCGCCGCCTGGCCCCCTGCCCGCCGCTAAAGCGGGGCGCGCGGTAGTCTCGGATCACGTGACCTCCGGAC
This sequence comes from Candidatus Methylomirabilota bacterium, assembly GCA_016209725.1. Lineage (GTDB taxonomy): Bacteria > Methylomirabilota > Methylomirabilia > Methylomirabilales > 2-02-FULL-66-22 > 2-02-FULL-66-22. The sequence goes on from JACQVO010000101.1 coordinate 16,565, forward strand.
AGTGGAAATTGGAAACTGGCCATTGGAAATTGGAGGGGACGCCTCCCGATCCGTTCCAGCATCCAGTTTCCAGCTTCCAGCTTCCAGTTTCCGTTTTCCACTTTCCAGCCTTCAGTCCTCGCCGACCACCTGGATCTCCGGTTCCAGGTCGACCCCCGCCGTGGCGCGGACCCGCTCCTGCGCCAGCGCCACCAGCGCCAGGACGTCGGCGGCCCGGGCGCCCCCCAGGTTCACGAAGAAATTTCCGTGCTTCTCGGAGATCATGGCGCCGCCGATCCGGATCCCCCTGATCCCCGCCCCCTCCACCAGCCGCCCTGCGTAGTCGCCGGGCGGATTCTTGAAGATGGACCCGGCCGACCGGAACTCCACCGGCTGCGTCGCGTTCCGTCGGACCAACCACCGGGAGATCTGCTTCCGGATGGCGGTCGGGTTGCCCGGGACCAGGGCAAAGGTCGCCCGGGTGATCACCGCGCCCTCGGGGAATCCGGAGAATCGGTAGCGGAAGGGGATCACCTCCCGCGCCAGAATGCGCTCCTCCCCTTCCCGCGTGACCAACTGCACCCGGACCAGGTGATCGGCCGTCGAGCCGCCCCAGGCCCCCGCGTTGCCCCATACGGCCCCGCCCACCGTTCCGGGGACGCCGCTCAGGATCTCGAGGCCGCCCAGACCCTGCCGGCTGGAGAAGGCCAGCAGCCGGCTCACGCGGACGCCGGCCCCGGCCGTGACCTCGCTGCCCTCCCGCGAAAGCTCCTGGAACGCGCTGAGGAGGAGTACCATCCCCCGGATGCCTCCGTCGCGGACGAGGGTGTTGCTCCCGCCGCCCAGGACGCGCACCGGAATCTGCTGGGACCGGGCGAAGGCCAGGGCGGCGCGGAGGTCCCCCACATCCTCGGGGATCACCAGGAGGTCGGCCGGCCCCCCGATCTTGAACGAGGTGTGCCGCGCCATCGGCTCGTGCGACAGCACCTTCCCCCGGACCTTGGCGCGCAACTCCTCTGCCAGACTCTCGAGTGCGATCACGCCCGCGACCCCTTGGAAACTGGAAAAGGGAAACTGGAAATTGGCCTCGACTACCTCTGAGGCTCCGCGTCCCGATTTCCAGTCTCCAGTTTCCAACTTCCAGTTTCCAGTTTCCAATTTCCAGTTTCCAATTTCCACTCCTGCCTACCCCAGAACCGCCTGCCGGTCAAGGCTTTTTTCCGCCCTTCCTGGGGCCTCATCCCCGAGCCAAGCCGACAGATGCCCAGGCCCCGGCCCCAAAGACGTTTTCGGTGTGAAGACTGCGCGGAAATTCGGGGAGAAGGGGAACCGTCAGCGCGAATTGCAGGGAAGCATGGCCCGGCCCAGGCGGTCTCGGGAGGGCCCGGCTGTCCACCTCCCTCCCTGCATCAGAGGAAAGGCGAGCACTGGAAATCCGGTGCTCAACAACGGAGCGCCCCTGGGGAGTCGGAAGGATCCTATCTGGAAATCGCGAGAATTGCCGCCAGTGGGAGCGTGAATCCTGAGATGATTGCCGCCAGATCCTTCAGCACGGGGATCACCCGGTATCTCGGCTCCGTCGAGGCCGGGACCACGATCGTGTCCCCCGCCTCGACCTTGCGCACCTTGGCGAAGCCGGCGAGGGCGC
>JACQVO010000104.1 GCA_016209725.1 Candidatus Methylomirabilota bacterium
GATCAAGCCTGCTCCTGCCAGGAGCAGCAGCCAGGTGGAGGGTCAGATGTGGATCTTTTTCACGGGGGTGCTCCTTTCGATGACGAGGCACCGCAAATCATGACTGGGCCACTCTAAACAGCGAACCCCCAAAGGTCAACGCCAACTTCGAATGCCCGGTGCGCAGTAGCGAGGGAAACCTTTAGGCCCAGATCGGCTCCAGCGGAAAGCGTAGCGTCGGAAGGACGTCGGAAATGAGGATGTCGCGGTCCGCAAAGGTGCGAGGCACGGATTCGGTCGTGGGATCCAGGGTATGGATCACCACGCTTCTTGCCTCTGGATCCACGAGCCACAATTCCCGGACCCCGTGGCGGGCGTAGAGGTGGCGCTTCAGCGTCCGATCCCGATCCCGGGTGCCAGGCGACAGGATCTCGATCACGAGGTCGGGGGCGCCGTGGACCCAGTCCCGGACGATGGGGAGCCGCTCATTCGAGATGAAGAGGATGTCCGGCTGGGCGATGGAGTCGTCGGCCAAGATCACGTCGAGGGGGGCGGCAAGGACCTTCCCGAGCCCGTGACACTTGACATACTGCCCCAAGGCCAGAGCCAGGTTAAAGGAGACCTCTGGGTGCCGGGCGGTGGGCGATGGCGTCACGTACAGATCCCCATCCAGAATCTCGTACCGCTTCCCGTCGTCCGGCAGGAGGACATAGTCTTGATACGTCAGCTTGAGCTTGGTTCCCATTCTCGTTCGGGCCCTCCCAGCGGCGATAGGCTCCCGGGCGATTCCGCCATGGATCTTCCAAAGAAGACTATAGCGCGCCCCCTGTTGACAAGTCAACCGGCGTGTGGAGGGGTCAACCTTGATCCGAAATTTCCTCGCCGCTGGCGGGATTGGTGGTTTAACCCTGATCCGAGAAAAACCTTGAACCGCCATGATCACCCAGCGTCCGCCTCTGGCGGACTGGGCACCCGGGTCGCCAAGCATGCGATGTTCGGATCCTTTCAACGAAGAGCCCGAGAACCGATTCCTGGGGCCTTCAGGAGTCTGATTCCTTTCCCCCAGATAGTCAGAAAAGGGGGACGTGGCATCAGAAAAGGGGGACGTTGCATTGCAGGTATTATAACTCTGCTCTTGCCTCTGCGCGGGAGTCCGATGCGGTCCCCTGTTGGGAGGACTTGAATCGGGACCCGTCCCGGCCGGCCAGCGACTTGTCAATTGCGTACTTCAGGGGAGGGGACTTCTCTTGTCATGAGGAACGCTATTTTCTACATTGACGTCCACCCGTTGAAGGGTTGCATTGTGCGGGTCGTTACCTTGGGATGGGGGGCCGTCTGCGAGCGGGCGGAGCGGCCCCGATCGTCCCTGGTTCCGCCCGGCATGATTTCCCCGCTCTCTCCCGTTCGGCTGTTTCCTCCTCGGCGATTTTTCGGTTGACTCCCCTCGGCGGTCTGTGGTTGAATGTCGACACTCGACACTCCACTCATCCAATCCTCCGGAGTCTGTTCGTGGGCACCGCGCCGCAGGATTCCCGTCACGACCGTCATCCCTCCTCATCGCTCCGAGAGGGCGCCTTTGCCCTGACCCCCGTCCGCTACCGGAACATGGCGGAGCAGATCGCCACCGCCATCCGTCAGGCCATCGCCAATGGCAAGCTCCGCCCAGGCACCCGCCTGTTGGAGGTGCAGATCGCCCGGGAGATGGGGACCAGCCGGGCCCCCCTGCGGGAATCCCTCATCCAGCTCGAACGGGAAGGGCTCGTCGTGCGCCAGCCGAACCGGGGGACGTTTGTCGCCGACCTGACGGAGGAGCTTGTGCGCGAGGTGGCCAGCCTGCGCGGGGTGCTAGAGGGCTTTGCCGCCAGCCTGGCGGTGAAGCGGCTGACCCGGGAGGATTTCGACCGGCTGGAGACGATCCTCAAGGAGATGCTGGCAGCCGCGCGGCAGGGGGAATTCCCCCGCATGGTCGAGTGGGACTACCAGTTCCACGAGTACATCATGCGGGCCTCGGGCCACCGCCTGCTTTACGAGACCTGGGTAGGGATGGATCGGAAGATCCGGGTGTACCTGTCGGCCACGAATTTGATGTATGCGGACATGAAGTCGGTGGTGGAGGGGCATGTGCCGATCCTGCGGGCCCTTCGGCGCCGGGACCCCCAGCGCGCCAGCCGGGTGATGGCGGAGCACCTGGGCGAGGTGCTGGATCTCTTCCTGACCAAGGTCGTGAGGAAGGCGCTGCAGCGGGACCCGGGTCGGTCGGAGACCTTACGGCAGGCGAAGCAGGCGCGCCGCCTGGCGGTGGAGCGGCTGGTACGCTGACCGGCAATAGAGCCGAGCCCTTCGACAGGTCTCAGGACGGGCGGGGAGCGCCGAGCGCCGAGACGAGAGAGCCGAAGGAGGCTGCTGACCCGGGCGGGGAAACAGACCATCACGAGTGAATGGGCGGTCGGGATCCGGGGATGACCCCGCCAATGACCGGCCCAAACTGACGCGGCCACACACGAAGCACGGGCCGCAAGGAGGAGGAGCGATGAGAATCACCGGGAGATCTGTAGGGGTTGGGTTTCTGGTCGGTCTGTTGGCGCTCTTGCTCTTGCCTCTCGCGGCCAAGGCGGGCGAGGCGGGGCCGCAGATGCAGGACACCCTGAATGCGGTCGTCAAGAAGGGCGAACTGATCGTCGGGACCTTCGACTTCTTCCCCCCCTGGGGCTTCCGTGATGCCCAGAACAACATCGTGGGCATGGACGTGGAAATCGCCAACGAGCTTGCCAAAGAGCTGAAGGTGAAGCTGACGCTGGTCCCGGTGCCCACCACGCAGGACCGGATCAACTTCCTGCTGTCGGGCAAGATCGACGTGGCCATCTCCAACTTCACGGCGACCCTGGAGCGGTCCAAGGCCATCACCTTCAGCAATCCCTACGTCATCGACGGCATCGGGGTCGTCTTCCGGAAGGAGGCCAACATCAAGGACTGGAAAGATTTGGGCACGAAGCGCGTGGCCGTGACGACGGGCTCCACCGGAGAGATCCTGATCAAGGAGCAGGCGCCCAAGGCCACCCTGCTGCGCTTCGACCAGGCCTCCACGGCGCTCCTGGCCGTCCAGCAAAACAAGGCCGACGCGCAGATCGAGGACTACACCTACACGGTGTACCACGCCGGCCGGGACAAGAATCTGGCCTATCTGAACAAGCCCCTCGCCTTCCAGCCGTACTGCTTCGGGGTCCGGAAGTTCGACCCGGAGTGGCTGAACTACGTGAACTTCTTCATCTACCGGTTGCAGCAGAGCGGCAAGATGAAGGAGCTGTACAAGAAGTGGTTCGGGGCGGAACCGTTCCGCGTCTCGCCGACCTGGTAAGCAACCCGAGCGGCGCCCCCCGGGTCGGACAGGGGGGCGCCCCATCCTGCCGGGGCTGACACGGTATGTACGGATACGTCTTTCAATTCCGTCCGGTCTTCCAGGAGCTTCCGCTGCTGCTCAGCGGGGCCCTGGTGACCATTCACATCTCGATCCTGACGCTATTCTTCAGCTTCATCGTCGGCACGATGGGGGCCCTGTGCCGTATCTCGCGCTTCCGGTGGCTGAACGGGCCGGCCAAATGGTATGTTGAGTTCATCCGAAATACCCCCCTCCTCGTCCAGCTCTTCTTCATCTATTTCGGCTTCAGCCAGATCAACATCGAGGTGTCGAATTACATGGCCGGACTCATCGGTCTGGTGGTGAACAACGGGGCCTATCTCACCGAGATCGTCCGGGCGGGGATCGAGGCCATCCACAAAGGCCAGTTCGAGGCGGGGATCTCCCTGGGGTTAAGCTTCCCCCAGCTCATGCGGTACGTGGTCTTCCCGCAGGCCTTCCGCGTCATCTATCCGCCGCTGTGCAACCAGTTCATTGGCATTATCCTGTGGTCCTCGCTGGTGTCCACGATCGCCGTGGAGGACCTGGCCCTGCGGGGGAAGGAGCTGGCCTCCACGACGTTCCGGTCCTTCGAGACCTATGCGGTGGTGACCCTGGTCTATGTGGTGATGACGTTGACCATCTCTGGCATCTTGAAAGTCCTGGGCCAGCGATTCTTCCGCCGGCCCGCGTGAAATTCCGAGACGAGTCCGGCCCCACGGCCGGGCTCCTCCGCGAAGAACAGCCATGCCCCAGTACGTTCAGGATCGGTTGAATCTCTACGACGCGGTGCTCTTCCTCCAGGGGCTCGGCAACACCGTCGCCCTGTGCCTGCTGGGCCTGGGCCTGGGCACCCTGATCGCCCTGTTCGTTGGCCTGGCGCGGGCCTCGCATTTCCGCTGGCTCGCCTGGCCGGCCGGGCTGTACATCGAGATCATCCGCGACTCGCCCCTGCTGATGCAGCTCTATCTCGTCTTCTTCGCGCTGCCCCTCCTGGGCCTGCAGGTCCCCATCTTTGCCGCCGGGGTGGCCACCCTGATGGTCAACTCCAGCGCCTTCATGGCCGAGATCGTCCGGGCGGGGATCCAATCTGTGGGCAAGGACCAGTGGGACGCGGCCCGGGGGCTGGGCATGGGATACCCGCAGGTGATGCGCTGGGTGGTCATGCCCCAGGCCTTCCGCGTGATGGTCCCGCCAGGCGTGGGCCTGCTCATCGGGCTCATCAAGGACTCCTCGGTCATTTCGGTCATCAGCTATCTGGAGCTGACCCGCGTGGGGCAGATCCTCACGGAGAAGACGTTCCTGTCCTTCCAGGTCTTCGGCATCGTGGCCGCCCTGTACTTCGTCTTGTGCTATCCGTTGTCCCGCCTGGCGCTGGTTGTGGAGCGGAGGTTGAAGGTCGGTGGTTAGAGTCAAGAACATCCACAAGTACTTCGGGCCCCTCCACGTCCTCAACGACGTGAGCCTGGACGTCAGCAAGGGCGAGGTGGTGGTGATCATCGGCCCCAGCGGGTCGGGCAAGAGCACGCTGCTGCGCTGCCTGAACTACCTGGAGCCGGTGCAGGCCGGGGAGATCTGGATCGACGGCATCCGCCTGGATCATCACAAGACCAACATTCGCGCCGTCCGGGCCGAGGTGGGGATTGTTTTCCAGTCCTTCAATCTGTTTCCGCACCTCACCGCGATCCGGAACGTCATGCTGGCACCGCGGGTGGTGCGCAAGCGGCCCGTGGCCGAGGTCCGACAGGAGGCGCTGGCCATGCTGACCAAGGTGGGGCTGCAGGACAAGATCGACGCCTACCCCTCGCAGCTCTCGGGTGGTCAACAGCAGCGGGTCGCCATCGCCCGTGCACTGGCCATGCAGCCGAAGCTGATGCTCTTCGACGAGGTCACCTCGGCCCTGGACCCGGAGCTGGTGCGGGAAGTGCTGGACGTCATGAAGCAGCTCGCCCGCGACGGGATGACGATGATCGTGGTCACGCACGAGATGGGCTTCGCCCAAGAGGTCGCCGACCGGGTGATCTTCATGGACGAGGGGCGGATCGTCGAGGAGGGCACCGCGGCCGAGCTCTTCGACCGGCCGAGGAGCCAGCGGACCCGAGAGTTCCTCGGGAAGATTCTGTAGATCGGTCTCCGGCCGCACGGACAGACCGCGCAGGCTCCATGGAGGTGACATGATGGACGTCCACGAGACGACGAAGCAGGCGGTCATCGGGTGGGACCTGAGCCGGGTCGTCTTCCGCGACCTGGAGCGGGACTACCCGGTGGTCGAGCGGGGGGAGGGGATCTACCTCTACGACACCAAGGGCCGGAGGTACATCGACGGGTCGGGGGGTTCCTCGGTGGTGACCTCCATTGGCCACGGCAACAAGCGAGTGGCCGCGGTCATGGCGCAGCAGGCCGCGACGATCGCCTTCAGCCCGGCCCACTGCTTCGCCAACCAGCCCCACATCCAGCTCTGCCAGAAGATCGCCGAGATCGCGCCCAAGGGGATGGGGCACACCTTCCTGCTCTCCGGAGGCTCCGAGGCGACCGAGAACGCCGTGAAGTTCGCCCGGCAATACGAATTCGAGCGGAACAACCGGGGCAAGTACACCGTCATCGGCCGCTGGCAGGGGTTCCACGGGAACACCTTCGGGGCCATGACCGTGAGCGGGCACACGTACCGGCGGCGCATCTACGGGCCGATGCTGGGACATTCGGTGAAGATCCCTCCCTGCTACTGCTACCGGTGCGAGTGGGGACTGACCTATGGGAGCTGCAACCTGGAGTGCGCCCGCGCCCTGAAGAAGGCGATCCGCCAGGAGGGACCCGAGAACGTGCTGGCCTTCATCGCCGAACCGGTGGTGGGGGCGGCCCTGGGCGCGGTCCCCGCCGTGCCGGAGTACTTCCCCATGATCCGGGAGATCTGCGACGAGTTCGATGTGCTCTTCATCGCCGACGAGGTGATGACCGGCTTCGGCCGGACCGGGGCCAACTTCGGCGTGGATCACTGGAACGTGCTCCCGGACATCATCGCCACCGCCAAGGGGATCTCGGGCGGGTACACACCGCTGGCCGCAGTCCTGCTGCGGGACAAGATCATGGACCTCCTGCGGGCGCACCACAGCAACTTCCGGGGCGGCCACACCTACTGCGCCAACCCCCTGTCGGCCCGGGTCGGCATCGAGGTCCTGGACATCATCCGGGAGCAGGATCTCATCGGGAACAGCCACCGCATGGGCCTGCCCCTGCTGGAGGGATTGCGGAAGCTGCTGGACCATCCCACGGTCGGCGACGTGCGGGGCAAGGGGCTCATGGCCGGGGTGGAATTCGTGCGGAACAAGCAGACCAAGGAGCCCTTCCCACCGGAGTACCAGTTCGGCAAGCGCATCTTCGAGGAGGCTTTCGCCCGCGGCCTCGTCGTCTTTGCCGGGAGCGGCACGGTGGACGGCGTGGCGGGCGATCACATCCTCCTGGCCCCGCCCTTCATCATCACGGAGAGCCAGGTGGACGACCTGCTGGCCATCCTGGACGAGGCCATCACCGCCGTGGAGCGGTCGTTGCCGCCGGAGCTGAGAGGTTAGAAGAACAAAGAGCGTTCGGCGGTTCGGGTGTACCAGATCTGCCGAACAGCCGAATCCGCCAGAGGCGGAAACTGCCGAACGCTATATGGAGGATCACGTTCATGAGTGCCCAAGTCTTCCGCGATTTCAAGCGAAACTATCCGGTCATCACGCGGGGGAAAGGAGTCTTCCTGTACGACCGGGAGGGGCGGGCGTACCTCGACGCCGTGGGGGGGATCGCGGTGGTCAACGTGGGCCACGGTGTCCCGGAGATCATCGCGGCCATGACCGAGCAGGCCCAGCGGGTGGCCTTCGTCCACGGCGGCGCCTTCGCCAACGAGCCGGCCATGGCCCTGACGGAAGAGTTGGCGACCTGGACCCCCGCCGGACTCCGCCACGTCATGCTGCTCTCGGGTGGGTCGGAGGCGACCGAAACGGCCATGAAGCTGGCGCGCCAGTACCACCTGGAGCGCGGCAAGGCCGGCAAGTACCGCATCGTCTCCCGCTGGACCAGCTACCACGGCAACACCATCGGCGCCCTGTCCATGTCGGGGCGGACGGCCTGGCGCGGGGAATTCGTGCCCTACCTGCAGAGCTTCCCCAAGATCCACCCGCCGTACTGTTACCGGTGTCCCTACGGCAAGACCTATCCGAGTTGCCAGGTCGCCTGCGCCGAGGATCTGGAGCGGGTGATCAGGCTGGAGGGGCCGGACAGCATCGCGGCCTTCATCGCCGAGCCGGTGATCGGGACGTCGGCGGCGGGCGTGACGCCGCCCCCGGAGTACTATCCACGCATCCGGGAAATCTGCGATAGGTACGACGTCCTGTTCATCGCCGACGAGGTGATCACAGGGGTGGGGCGCACCGGGAGAAATTTCGGCATTGATCACTGGGGGGTCATCCCCGATATGATCACAACCGCCAAGGCCCTGAGCAGCGGGTATGCCCCCCTGGCGGCGGTGATCCTGCACGATCGGGTGTACGAGGCCATCGCCCGCGGTTCGGCCCGGACCACCCAGGGCTTCACCTACTCCGGCCATCCCCTGAGCGCGGCCGTAGGGCTGGCGGTGCTCCGCTATCTCAGGGCCCACGACCTGGTGGCCAATGCCGGCCGCATCGGGCGCCTGCTCCTGGAGCGGCTCGCGGCGCTCGCGCGGTACCCCATCGTGGGCGACGTCCGCGGGACCGGCCTGATCCTGGGGGTGGAGTTCGTGGCGGACCAGGCCACGAAGCGGCCGTTTCCCCCGGAGGCGGAAATCACGCGGCGGATCGTGGAGGCCGTGCTGGAGGAGGGCGTGGTGGTCGTTCCGGGGATGAGCGGCCTGATTGACAGCGTGGCGGGCGATCACATCCAGATCAGCCCACCCTACATCTTCAGCGAGGCGAACGTGGACCAGCTCGTGGCGGCCCTGGACACCGCGATCCAGAAGGTCATGCGGGAAGTGGGAACGGCTCGCGCGGGGGGATGAATGTCGAATGTCGAACACCGAATATCGAATGACGAACGCTGAGGAACGAGAGTCCGGGGGACGGCTCTGTTTCGAAATTCGTCATTCGATATTCTTGGAGATCTGTCCTGTGTGGTTCCGGCTAGGCCGAATTAGGAGGCAAGACTCATGAAACCCCAGGGGGACGCCCGGTTCGCCACCGAGGAATATCTGCGCCACATCATGCTGGATTACCGGCAGATGGCGGAGTTCGTGAAGGAGCCGTTCGTGGTGGCTCGGGCCGAGGGGATCCGCTTCTGGGACGTTCACGGCAAGGAGTACCTGGATGGCCTGGCCGGGGTCTACGTGGTGAACGTCGGCTACGGCAATCCCCGCGTCCTCGAGGCGGTCCGCCGCCAGATGGAGACGCTGCCATTCAATCCACCCATGCACGCGACCAATCCCCGGGCGGTGGAGCTGGCCAGCGTCCTGGCGGAGATCACCCCGGGCGACCTGAACACGGCGCGCCTGGTGAGCAGCGGGTCGGAGGCGACCGAGGCCGCCTTCAAGATGGCCCGGCAGTATCACCGGCAGACGGGGAACCCGGGGAAGTTCAAGATCCTGTCCCGCTACCTGAGCTACCACGGGGCCACGGGCAGCGCCATGAGCGCGGGCGGCGTGGGCTACCGCAAGACGCTCTACGAGCCTGCCGCCATCGGCTTCCTGCACACATACCCCCCCTACTGCTACCGGTGCCCGTACGAGAAGACCTACCCGAACTGCGAGGTCTTTTGCGCGCGGACCATCCGCACCATGATCGAATGGGAGGACCCCCGCTCCGTCGCGGCGATCATCGTGGAGCCCATCAGCAACACCGGGGGGATCATCACCCCTCCGATGGAGTATCTGAAGATCCTGCGGCAGCTCTGCGACGAGCACAACATCCTCCTCATCTTCGACGAGATCATCACGGGCTTCGGCCGGACCGGGGAGCTGTTCGCGGCCAACACGTTCGACGTGGTGCCGGACATCCTCTGCTGCGGGAAAGGGATGAGCAGCGGCTACGCCCCGCTGGCCGCAACCCTGGTGCGGGACCACGTGGCCGCCGCGTTCTGGGGTGCCCCCGGGACGGAGTTCGCCCACGGCCACACCTATGCGGGCAATCCCGTCTCGTGCGCCGCCGGCCTGGCCAGCATCCGGGAGATCCTGGACCGGCGGCTGCCCGAGAACGCCCGGCAGGTGGGGGCGCACCTGGTCAAGCGGCTGGAGGCCCTGCGCCCCCTGGGGATCATCGGCGACATCCGGGGGAAGGGCCTGCTTATCGGGTTGGAGTTCGTGAAGGATGCCGCCACGAAGACCCCGTTCCCCGCGGGGGTGGACATCGGCCTCCGCATCGGGAAGCAGGCCCTGCGGAACGGCCTTCTGCTCCGCTTCGATCCCCACTGGATCGCCTTCGGGCCCCCGCTCATCGTGACACAGCAGGACATTGACCAGATGGTGGACATCTTGGAGCAGAGCATCCGGGAGGTGTTGAGGGAACTGTAGAGCCGCGAGTCGAGAGCCTAGAATCGAGCGCCGGGCGCCGAGTGCCGAGGCCACGGGGAGACGCTCGATCCCAATTTCGAATGTCGCATGTCGAATTTGGAAATCCGAAATCCGAAATCCCGGAGGGATGGGGCCCCGCGTAAGCAATGCCGAGCCGAGAGGGGTGAGGCGGAAGGCGGAAGGCGGGAGGAGAGAGTGGGAAGAACCAGGATGTGACGAAGCAGAAAGGCCATCGATAGGAGGAGATCGTGAAGGCGAAAGAGACATACCTGTACAACCAGCTCACCTGGCCGGAGATGAACGACGCCATCGAGCTGCAGAAGGTCGTCATCCTGCCGACCGGCTCGACGGAGCAGCACGGGCGGCACCTGCCGCTGGATGTGGACCTGTTCCTGGCGGAATCGGTCTGCCACGAGCTGGGCCAGCGGGCCCCCGACAAGGTCCTGGTGCTCCCCGGCATTCCCTACGGCCTGAACCTGCACCACATCGACTTTCCCGGCACGATCCACATCCAGCCCGACCACTTCATCAATTTCTGCGTGGACGTGACCAAGAGCGTGGCGTACCATGGCTTCAAGCGGATCGCCCTCGTGAACGGACATGGGTCCAATCAGCCGATGATCGATCTCATCGCACGGCGGACGGTATTGGAAACGCCGTCGATCTGCTGCGCCTTCGGCTACTTCGCGATGGGAAGAGCCGAGTATGAGAAGCTGCTGGAAAGCACCGTGCACGCCCACGCCGACGAGATGGAGACATCCCTCTACCTGCACTTCGCCAAGGAACGAGTGCAGATGGACCAGGCGGCGCCGGACAACGACCGCGTCGGCCAGTATATGAGCTCGGACTCCACCAAGACCGTCCGCTTCAACGATTTCTGGGGGCGGTGGACCAAGACCGGCGTTCACGGGGATCCAACCAAGGCATCGGCGGAGAAAGGGCAAGAGATCCTGGAGGTCGTGATGAAGCACATGCTGGCCTGGCTCGAGGAATACCGGACCTGGCCCATCGAGGCCCGACAGGATCAGCACCGCCTCCCCGCGCAGCGGGAGATCCGATGGTAGGGGCATGCGGTGGAGATTCGCCAGCAGTCGGCTCGAGAGGACAAGCGTTCGACCGTTGGGAGGGACCGGAACTGCCGAACACTCTTGATGTGGGAGGCTCAGGAACGACACCGAGAGGAGGAGGGTGCCATGGGAAATCGAAGGAGATTTCGCTGGCTCGTGGGGGGCCTGAGTGTGTTCGTGCTCGTCGCAGGGGCGATGGCCCCGGCACCTGTCCAGGCCGCCACCGTTCTGAAGATTGCCGCCGACGGGGATATCTCCGACGTCGACCTGCATATGACGACCCACTATCTCAATCGGGTGGTTCTGCTCAACGTGTACGATATGCTGTTTGCGTTGGGTGAGGACATGGGGCCCAGGCCGTCGCTCGTGGACAAGTACACGGTGAGTCCGGACGGCCTGGCCTACACCCTGACGCTGCGCCGGGGCGTGAAGTTCCACAGTGGCAAGACCCTGGACGCCAAAGATGTGGTGTATTCCATCACCAAGATGCAGAACAAGGGGCCTCGCTCCGGCCAGTTCAAGAAGCTGGTCAAGTCGGTCGAGGCCGCCGATCCGCTAACGGTGAGGATTGCGCTCAACGAAGTGAATGCCGGCTTCATCGCCACATTGGCGAACCCCATCGCCCCGGCGGTGATCTACCCGGACGGGGAAGCGGAGCGGCAGGGGGGCACAATCACGAAGCCGGTGGGAACGGGCCCGTTCGAGTTTGTGGAATGGAAGAGGGACAGCGTCATCCGGCTGAAGAGATTCGCGGGCTACACGGTGGACGACCGCCCGACCTCGGGGTTCACGGGGAAGCGGCTGGCGTTGGTGGATCAGGTGGACTTCATCCCCATCCGGGACTCCTCGGTCCGGGCGGCGGCGCTGGAGCGGGGCGATGTGGACGTGGCCCTCGCCCTCACGCAGCAGGACGTGGAGCGATACAAGGGGAAGCCGGATCTCACCGTCGCCGCCAAACCCGGGGTGTCCTTCTCGGATCTCCGTTTTGGATTCAAGAAGGGCATCTTCATGAACAACCAGAAGCTCCGCCAGGCGGTGGGGTATGCCATCGACAAGGAGGAGATCGTCAAGGCGGTGACCTTCGGCCTGGGGAAGCCGGCACCGGCCGGCATCCCCGTCGGGACCCCCTCCTTCGGCGCGGTGCACGCCAACGATCCGTTTGCCAAGCCCACTCCCGAGAAGGCCAAACAGCTCTTGAAGGACGCCGGCTACAAGGGCGAAGAGATCATCCTCGACTCGCACCTGCAGCCCAGCATCTACCCGGAGATCGCCGTGGTGCTCCAGGCGCAGTTCCAGGCTGTGGGGATGAACGTCCGCGTGCGCACGCTGGAGTCGGCGGCCCTGCAGAAAACATGGGACGGGGGCGAGTTCGCCTTCTTCCTCTCGGGCCTCAGCCCGCGCCCGGATGCCGAGATCTACTACTGCCAGTTCTGGGAGAGTACCAGCACCTCGACCGGCTACAAGAACGCCGAGTACGACCGGTTGTGTGGCGCCGCGCGGAAGACCCTCAAGCCCGAAGATCGGACCAAGGTCTTCGCCGACCTGGAGAACCTGCTCCGCGCCGACGTGCCGTGGATTCCGCTCATCTACCACCCGCAGGTGGAGGGCTGGCGCAGCACGGTGAAGGGTTGGCAGCACTGGTCTGCGGGGTATGCCCGGGCCTGGAACGTCACGGTAAGCAAGTAGAGCCGCCAGTGGCGAACGGGGTCGAAGGGTTCGACCTTCGGCCCCGGCGCCTTTGGTCGCAGACCTTGCCGTCTCGAGGGTGAGATGCCCCCCTTGCTTCGACAGGTCCTCACCCGCCTCGTCGCCCTGATCCCCATGCTGATCGCGCTCTCCATCGCCTCCTTCGCCTTGGTGCACGTCATCCCAGGCGATCCGGCGTTGGTGATGCTGGGTGGGGAAGGGACCCCTCAGCAGGTCGCGGAACTCCGGAAGCAGTTAGGCTTGGATCGCCCGCTGCCGGTCCGCTACTGGGAGTGGCTCACACGAGTGGCGCGTGGCGACCTCGGCGAGTCCCTCTACAACCGCACGCGGATCACAGACGAGCTCGTCTGGCGGTTTCCGACCACCCTGGCGCTGGTCTGCCTGTCGCTATTGATCTCGGTCGTGGTGGGCGTTCCCGCCGGGCTGCTCTCAGCCGTCTTCCGGAACTCGTGGGTGGACCACGCGGCTCGCCTGCTCACCCTGGTCAGTCTCTCGATGCCCAGCTTCTGGCTGGGCCTCATGCTGATCATCCTCTTCTCCCTGAAGCTCAATCTCTTGCCGGTTGTGGGGTACACCTCCGTCGTCACGGATCTCTGGAGCGGGCTGCGGTTCCTGATCCTGCCGAGCTGTGCGCTGGGCACCTATCTCACGGCCCTGCTGGCGCGCCTGGTCCGGAGCAGTGTCCTCGAGGTCCTGGGCCAGGACTACGTCCGGACGGCGCGGGCCAAGGGACTGCACGAGCGGGTTGTACTCTTCCGCCACGCCCTGCGAAACGCGCTCATCCCCGCCGTGACCGTGATGGGAATCAACCTGGGGATCCTGCTCGGCGGGAGCGCCGTGATCGAGACCATGTTCGTGCTCCCGGGCGTGGGACAGCTCGTCATCACGGCCCTCTACAACCGGGACCTCCCCGTGATCCAGGGATTGATCCTGTACATCTCGGTGCTGTACGTTTTGATCAACCTGGCCGTGGACCTCCTGTACACGTACCTGGACCCGCGGCTCCGCCTCGGGTAGACGGGGCGGTCCGAACTTCGAGGGCCCCCATGGCGCCTGCGATGTCTGAGGCGAGTTCGATCCCCATCCCGCTGCCTCCCACCGCGCTCGAACGGCTCGGACGGGCCTGGCGAAAGATCGGGCGAAATCGCCTCTCACTCATCGGAAGTCTGATCATAATGAGCCTGGTCCTCGTGGCGCTGGCGGCGCCCTTCCTCGACCTGGCCAGCCCGGTGAAGTTGAATATCTCGTCGCGGTTTCTTCCCCCAGGCTCGGGTCACTGGTTTGGAACCGACCAGCTTGGTCGGGACGTCCTGAGCCGGGTGGTGTACGGGGCGCGGGTGAGTCTCACGGCGTCGCTGCTTACGATGCTGGCGGCCGGCCTGACGGGGGTATCACTCGGCATCGTGGCGGGTGTCGGCACGGCCCGGGTCTCCGGCGTCATCATGCGCCTGATGGATCTCCTGATGTCGTTCCCCCCGCTCCTGCTGGCGGTGGCCGTGGCCGCCGCCCTGGGAACGGGAACGCGCAGCATCATCATCGCGCTGAGCGTCGTGTACCTGCCGCGCATCGTGCGAGTCACCCGTGGCATTGCGCTCACCGTCGTCGCCCAGGAATACATCGTGGCGGCCCAGGCGCTCGGCAGCCCCCGCTGGCGCCTGGTGCTCCGGACCGTCCTCCCCAACTGCCTCTCCGTCGTCGTGGTCCAGCTCAGCCTGTATTTCGCAGAGGTGCTACTCGCCGAGGCGGCCCTGTCGTTCCTCGGGCTCGGAGAGCCTCCGCCGACGCCGACCTGGGGCAACATCCTGCACGACTCCCAGAAATATATCCGGAACGCCCCCTGGATCGCGATCTTCCCGGGCTGCGCCATCGCTCTGTCCGTGCTGGGCCTGAACCTGTTCGGCGACGCCGTCCGCGACGCCATGGACCCCCGGCTGCGGACGTAGGATCCGGCCGGTTCCGCCAGCCGCCTTCGAGGCTTTCTCTTTCTCGCAAGGGCGGAAAGGGGTCGTAGGGTAGTTGGGAAAGTTATTCAAGAGGTGGGGGCTGGAGGTCAAGCTTCAGTGCGAGAGGGGGCCGGGGCTGAATCGGGCGGGGAATCAGACCAGTCTGGCCAGGATCTCGGCCGGGACGAGGGGACGCAGATGAGGGGCGATTTCCAGATGTTTTCGACGGGCTTGGACGAGCAGATCCTCGACGGTCTGAGCGCCCGGTTCGTCCTGGATCCAGGCCATGATGGCGAACGAATCGAGCAAGCTTCTCTGCTTCACGTTGGCGGTCC
>JACQVO010000103.1 GCA_016209725.1 Candidatus Methylomirabilota bacterium
ATGATGCTGCCCAGGCCGAAGAAGAGGACTAGGACGGTGATGGCCTCCGCCGCCCGGGTGATAGGGCGCCGCCACTCCGCCTTGCAGAGACGCAGGATGGCCGAGATGAGGGTGCCGGCGTGGCTGATGCCGATGAAGAAGACGAAGTTCACGATATAGAATCCCCAGGCCACCGGGCGGTTCAGCCCGGTGACGCCGAGCCCGTAGCGGAGTTGCAGGGTGTAGGCGTACATGCCCCACAGGGTCATCGCCAGAAGGGGGGCGGCGCCGAGCCAGAACCGGCGTGTGGTGCCGAGGACCGGGGCGAACAGGACCGCCTCTCCCTGATCCTGCTGGTGGATGGGGCCCGCCATCTCATCCCTCCTTCAGGTAAAAAACCTTCGGTGAGGTCCCCAGCTCTTCCAGCATCCGGTAGGCCCGGGGACCCCGGGCGAGGTGCGAGGCCTCGGTGGTCGGGTCGTCCAGGTCGCCGAAGATCAGGGCGCGGGCCGGGCAGGCCTGGATGCAGGCAGGCGTGTATTCCCCCTCGCCCCGCACCTCCCGTCCCTCGGCGCGGGCCGCCTCCCGGGCGTGCTGGAGGTGATGGTGGCAGAAGTCGCACATCTCAACCACGCCGGTGGGCCGGATGGCGAAGTCCGGATTCAGGGCCTCCCGGAGATCCGCCGGCCAGGTGGGGGCCTGCCAGTTGAAGTAGGTCACCCCGTAAGGACACGCCTGCACGCAGAACCGGCAGCCGATGCAGCGGGCGAACACATGGCTGACGATCCCCTCGGGGCTCTTGGTCATGGCCTGGACGGGGCAGACCTTCACGCACGGTGGGCTGTCGCACTGCTGGCAGGGGCGGGGGATGAATCGGGTCCGGACGCGCGGGAATTCCCCCTCCACCTCGGGGATGACCGTCATCCAGTGCATCGAGCGACCGGCCTGTGCCTGGGACGGCGCGACCACCGGCACGTTGTTTTCGGCCTTGCAGGCCACGACGCAAGCCTGGCAGCCCGTGCAGCGATCCAGATCAATGACCATACCCCAGCGCGCCATGTTCTCCTCAATGACCAATTGGTCATTACGCTCGTGTTATCCGCACTCGGGTCGCGAAAAGCGCTGGTGTTCCCGTCAGCCGATCCGCCTCGCCCCCGATGAGCCGATTCGGGTTCGCCCCCCAAGCTTCCGCGAAGCGTCCTCCGGCTGCGTGGCCGGAACCGAAGGGCACGTGCACCACTTCCGGGGCGATGCCCTGGTAGAGGCGGGCGCGGAGCCGCAGCCGTCCTCCCGGCGACTCCAGCCAGACCTCGTCGCCATCCCTGATGCCGAGTTTGTGGGCGCTCTCCGGGTTGATCTCGACGGCGATCTCCCAGGGGCGGCTGGTCCGCACATTGGGGATCTCGCCGAGCCACGGCTGATTGGCGGTGCGGGTCCCGGCCAGGCTCATGGGCTTGGACATGATGAGGTGGAGGGGGTACTCCTTCTCCTCTCCCACGAAACGCGGTGGCTCGTGATGGGGGAGGAAGACCCGGTCCCCGCGCGCCTGGATTCCCAGGGCGTCCAGGAGGCCATCCAGGCCCACTCCAGATGCGGCGCCCCGGCGGGTCAGAGCCTCGAGGCGCTGCCGCAGTGTCTGGAAGAAAAACTCGAACTTGCCCGAGGGAGTGCGGAAGGCTCGCTCCCGGTTCCCAAACGAATAGGCCGGATCCCACCACCCGCCCCGTTCCGCCACCTGGCTCCAGAACTCGTCGAAGGTCTTGTAGGTGGGAAGCCAGAAGCCCGCGTCCGCTTGGCGCCGCTGCCGGGCCTCCTCGAACGGTGTCGTCATGATGAGGCCCCCCTGGGCCCCGGCGACGCCCCGGACTCCTTCCTTGAGAGCCTCGCTAAATTCCTTCCACGGGAAGGCGGCTGCCACCGTTCCGGAGAGGCCCTGCGCGATCTGGATGAGGACGTCCCCCGTGTGGCGCGTCTGGTGCCGGGGTTCCAGCACCGGCTGGCGAAGGCCCAGCACGGCCGGCCCCCAGGTGGCCTCTATGGGATCGTCCTGCCACCGCTCCAGGGACGTGTGGTCGGGAAGGATCAGGTCCGCATGTCGGCTGCTCTCATCAGGGAAGGGGGAGAAGCTGACGATGAAGGGGATCGCGTCCAGAAGCTCTGGGTGCCGCACAAATTCTGATACCGAGTAGACCGGGTTGGCGTAGTA
This sequence comes from Candidatus Methylomirabilota bacterium, assembly GCA_016209725.1. Classification (GTDB taxonomy): domain Bacteria; phylum Methylomirabilota; class Methylomirabilia; order Methylomirabilales; family 2-02-FULL-66-22; genus 2-02-FULL-66-22. The sequence continues at coordinate 2,186 of JACQVO010000103.1, forward strand.
GAGGAACAGCGCTTTGGGCCGGTATGGAGAACCGGTTCGTAGGGCCTCTGGGAGGGCGGAAACGACCGAGGAGGCCAGCGGGCTCTTGACCGTCCCGGCGCCGTCAATCCGGGGAGCGGCCAGACCTCGCAGCGCTGCGGCGTCGCGGGTCACCGGGGGCAGGGGCGTGAGAGGCGGCCGTCGCTGGATGACGGTCCCTCCCGGAACCTCGATGCTTCCCACCAGGGCGTTCAGGGCGTGGATGGCCAGTCGGTTGTAGAGGCCATTGGTGTGGAACCCGGCGCCACGCTCCGCCAGGGCCACCGCAGGGCGGGTGGCGGCGAACTCACGTGCGACGCGAACGATGGTCTGGATGGGGACGCCGGTCAGGGCCGAGACGGCTTCGGGGCGGTAGTCGTTCATGACCAGCGATCGGAAGCCGAGATGGCTCGTTCCGGCGGCATCCTGCCAGTCGTCGAAGCCGAAGGTCCAGGCCTCAACGAACTCCTTCTCGTACAACCCTTCACTGACGATCACGTGGGCCATGGCGAGCGCCAGGGCCCCGTCGGTTCCGGGACGCAACGGAATCCACTCGTCGGCCTTCGCCGCCGTGACTGAAAACCGCGGCTCCACCTGGACGAGGCGCCCGCGCCGGCCTGGCGTCCCCTGCCGCAGGTGACTGTATGCCCGTGCCTGACGAACAGGGGACCATCCGGCTTCCAGGAGGCCGGCCCCGAAGGAGAGGATGTACGCGCTGTTCTCCAGGTCGTAGGCGATCGGCTCTGCGATGCCTTGGGTGAGAAATAGGGTCTGGCGCGACGCCTCGCACCCGCTGGCCGTGGAGAGGTAGTTCGGCGAACCATAGGCCTCCAGGAAGCGGAGCAGGAGGCTTTGCATCAAACCGCGAACCTGACCGGCCATGAGCAGGAGGGTGTGGGCTTCACCCTTCGCCCGGAGATCGCGCAGGCGCTGCACGACCGTCGCGACGGCCTCCTCCCAAGAGATTGGCTGCCACTGGCCCTGGCCGCGTGCGCCAGCGCGCTTCATCGGCCCTCGGAAGCGATCGGGGTCATACAGGGCCTGAAGGCCGGCTACACCTTTGGGGCAGACGGATCCCCGGCTGATGGGGTGGTAGGGGTTGCCCTGGATTTTCACGGCGCGCTTCACACCGTCCTGGACGCCCGTGATGGTCCGGACCTGGATGCCGCATCCCCCGGGACATTGCTGACAGACAGAGGCCACCCATCCCTCGATCCCCTGGGGCGGAACTTCCGCTTCGTAGGTCGCAGCCTGCAAGTCGCCGATGGCACGAATACCCTGGCAACCCGCGGCCGCGGCCACCAGTGTTCCACTCCATCCAAGGAAACCTCGCCGCGAGAGCTTCATGCTCTCTCCCGCCCGCCATGCGTCATTGGGATTTGGCTTCGTCGTGAGCTCAGCCGAACGGTCCTTGGTCATTTCTGTCTCACCGGTGACAGGTGACACACGCCGTGGACACCTTCTGCTGCTCGTGACAGGCAACGCATACATCCATGTTGAACCGCACCAGGGCTCGCCGCGGCGGGGTCGTTTGCTCGGCCATGGGTCCATGGCAGGTGGCACAGGGGATGTTCCCGAGCGTCACATGCCGCCGGTGCGAGAAATAGGCCGCGGCATCCGGCGGGATGGCGTAAAGGCGCTGCCATCGCAGAGGTTCCCCCCGCTTAGCGAATTCCCGGATCTTTGCCTCTTCGGGGTTGTCGCTCATCTTGGCGCTATGACACATGAGGCACGTCTGAATCGTGGGGAGCGTGGCAAAGGCCTGCTCACGGACATACCGGTGGCAGATCGCGCAATCCAGCCCCTTGGAGACGTGCGCCTTGTGATTGAAGGCGATCGGCTGCTCCGCGGCCGCGGCTGGCTTGTTCGCCGCCAGGAGCAGGACGATCATTCCTGCGACCACCAGAACGCCGCGCAGCCACACTGCACGCATCGAGGCTCTCCGCACCGTGGGACTCCTGGCGAGACCTACTTCGCCAGGGATCGGAGGTACGCTATGACATCCTGGATCTGATCTTCCTTCAGTGTGTTGCCGATGGCGGGCATGAGCGGGGATTTCTTCACGGCTGCACCGCCTCCCTTGATGATCTGAAGGAGATACGGGTCCTTGAGGCTCGCTGCGTACGTCTTGTCCGACAGGTCCCGCGGCTTCGGATTCAGCGCGGCGGCTGCTGGACTGTCCCCCTTGCCGGCGGACCCGTGGCAACTGGCACAATATTGTTGGAAGGCCGCCTTGCCCTTGGCCACGTCCGCGCCGCTGGCCAACCCCTGAAAGATAATGCCCACGCCCAACGCCAACGCCAGCATCGAAAGGGCAGTCTTCATTCCATGTTCCTCCTTCGGTTCATTGAACGTGGTCAATTCTCTATTGGGCCATTGGCCCCTGGCTAGAGGCGTTCGCCTGTTCGGGAGTTCGGCGTTTCTGACGTGTTTGATGAACTGCCGAACTGCCGACCGGTCGAACTGCCGAACACTTTAAGGCACTTCTATTGCAGCGGTCGCGAGTCCTTGGCCATCTCCTGCACCATGTCAGCGGGCTGGAGAATGAGCGGCGTGTAGCTATAGGTCAACGCCACCTCCACACTCAGGTTCCGCTGGTAGGTGCGGCCCCCTATCACCTGGTCCTGGGTCATCTCGCGGGTGATGGGGAAGACAATCTGCTCGATGCGTGACTCCTGGGGGCCCAGCCGGTTGTCCGTGAGGATCGTGCTGACTTTCAAGAAAATGTCGGCGTCCGTCTCCAGGGCGTTGTGTTGGGCGTCACCCAGGACTTTCTGATACCGGATGGTGGCCTCCCGGAGGATGGTGCCCCGGGCATCCTTGAGTCGGCCGGTGAGCAGCACCTTCCGCGAGGGAATGCCCGTGGGCATCTTGTGGCCCGATCCCACGTTGGTCACCCGGACCCGGACCCGGACTGCATCCGAGCCCTTGCTGACCTCGAGGATTTCCACCTTGGCGGCACGCAGGAGCTGCTCAACGGAGTGGCCGCCCTGGAGGTCATGCTTGTTGACGCGCTTCGTTGAAACCTTGACACCCGCCTTTACCGTTGTGGCATTTTTCACGGTGGGCATGTGGCAGTCCTGGCACTGCACCCCCTTGGCGGCGTACGGGCTCTCCTTCCACTCGCTGTAGGTGCCCATGATCACTGTCCCGTTCTTGGCGATGAGCTCGTGGCAGCCCCCACACAGCTCGGACTTCTCGTGGACCGAGGAGAACGTGGTGAGGTGTCCCGGGGATGTGGTATCACCCAGGGGGCCGAACTTCACCGAGCCGGGTCGCATGGTGTACGGCTCGGTCCGGATGTCCATATTCACGACGGAGATCGTGTGGCAGAAGTCGCAGGTCACGCCTTCTCGGGTGACCTCCTGCCGGAGGGCGAAATCCCGGGAGACGCGGGTAGTGGGAGCGTGACACCGCAGACAGGATTCCCGGCCCTTCCCATCGGTGGCCTTGATCACCTGCATGAACACCACGTCGAAGACGGGATCCGTCAGGGACATGGCGTGGAGCGATCGGGACCACATCTGGTAGATATCCTCGTGACAGGTTGCGCAGACCTTGGCGCTGGTGTACGGGCTGCTTTTCGCCTCACCGGCCTGGCCCCGCACCGCCGCCAGGAGGAGGATGGCTGCTGCCAGGCCAACCGCTGTCCACTTCATCCCCAGGCTTCGCATGGCCATCCCTTCCTCCTACCGCTGCCGGACCCTCCGTGTGAGGGAGGCCAGGGCTGTCTCGCCCCGCACGCGGCCCGGGCGGGAGCGTGTGGCTGTCCCTCCGGGTGCCGGATCCCCCTGCTGGCGGGGGAAGCCCCGGATCGCGCGGACGAGGTCCGTCGGCTGGGTCGTCACGACGCGACGCCGGTCATAGACCGTGGCGAAATTGTGGTCGAGATCCAAGGCGACCACCCGTCCCGCGGGATGCCGCTGCAGGATCCCTGTGAGGGTCGGGGATTGGTTGCTCGCATCGGACTCTTCCACGATGACCACTTCGGGCCGGAGGGCTTCGACCGCTTCCAGGGCTTTGGCCGGATCGCTCTCCATCCCGACGACCTGCATGGCGCGCCGCCCCTGCAGCAGACTCCGGATGCCCTGGGCAAAGAGCGCGTGGCGGAAGACGATATAGATTCTGCACCTGACCGGTGGGGCGCCCATGACGAGGTCCCATCCTTCCATTTGCAGGGAAAGGTAGCCCTGCTCATCCGCGATGTCTATCCCCCGTCCGGCACGGTTTCGAGGAAATAAAGGGCCATGACGGCATAGCCCGTTCGGGCCGGGCCGCCCGGATCGTCGCGTCACTGCAAGGCCTGTGGGTCGTGAGTTGCTATGTGGATGGTGTTACGAACCATAAGATCAGCATGGGCGGCAGCCTATCCCAGGAGGCGCGCGTGGTCTGCAGCTTGGGAACACGCGATTTCACCGCACCGGGTGACAGATGGAGAATGCGCTTGACGTGGCGGATGGACTTCCCATACGATGCAGCCACCGGAAGGGGTTCACGTCATGACGAGCATGAAGGATCCCGTGTCCCCCCAGAAACCCAAGCTCCTTGACCGCGTCCGGCTCACCATGCGCGCCATCATGACAGCAGCGACATCCGGCGCTGGAGGATGGGTACCTGTCTGCCGCCTGTCTGCCGCCTGTCTGCCGTGCTGGCACAGGCAGGCAACGCACAGGCAGGCGGGAAGTCTTGGGGCATTCCGACGTCAGCACGACGATGATCTATACCCACGGCCTGAACCGGGGGCCGGCGGCCGTCCGCAGCCCAGCAGACCGGCTAGTGGTCCTGCACACCCCTGCGCCGCCACCGCCCCCGGGCAACCGGCCGGCCGAAATAGACTGCAGGCGCCCGCAGCCTATCCCGGTGAGGTCCACCGCCCTTGCCGCGAGGCCGGGGCCTTTGCCATCAAGGGGATACCCTCAGAACCTAGGGCCAGGCGTAGCCAAATAGGCTGCAGCTCCCTGCAGCCCTAAAGGAAATAGACAGGTCTGTCTACTTCGGCGTCACTCGGACGCGCTGAATAGGCGGCGTTTCGAGATCAGTAGAGGTTCCATGGCATCGTCCAGAATGCAGCCGCCGCTCAGGGTCATGCCGCCGAAGTTTCCTTCGACCCCGCCGAGGAAGGGGTGGTCGCCCGCTTCGAGCGTTCGGCCTCGGCCCACGCCAGCAATCTGTTCCGTGCAATCCCCAGACGTC
>JACQVO010000107.1 GCA_016209725.1 Candidatus Methylomirabilota bacterium
GGACTGGATGCCGGCCCGGAAGATCTCGCCCACGTAGGCGGCGGAGTTGGCGGACAGGCCGATGATCCCCGCCACGATGGCCTCCAGATTGATCCCCACGGACGGCAGGCCGTAATAGAGGACATAGGTGCAGAAACAACTTGTCGGTTCCGCACCGAAAGGGGGCTCTTCTAGATTCTGGCCGTTGGGGATGTTCCGGAATGCGATTTCGAACCGACGGGTCCCCCTTGTTCACCCGGCCCTCGCTTCGGTAATGCGGCGCGCCCACGCGGACTGGCGGATCCGTTCAGATAGCCCCCTCGTCCCGCTCGGCCCTCGGCCGAGGCGGGGGGCCCGTCCCACCCGTGAAAGGAGGACCGCATGGCCGAGACCGTTCGACTGGTGGATTACTACTCCATGGAGGTGTCCGACAAGCCCGGCGTGGCCCACCAGATCCTCGAGCGACTCTGCACGGCAGGCGTCTACCTCCTGTCCTTCTCGGGGCTCCCGAAAGGTCGCCGCGCTCAACTGGACTTCGTCGCGGCCAATACCCCCGCCTTCCGGGCCGTCGCGCGGAAGGCTGGCTGGAAGCTCGTGGGACCCAAGAAGGGCTTCCTGATCTACGGCGATGACCGAATCGGCGTGGTGGCCGAACTGCTGGAAAAGCTGACGAAGGCGAAGATCAATGTCACCGCCACCCAGGCGATCATCGCGGGCGCCGACCGCTTCGGCATGATCCTCTGGGTGAAGTGGCGGGACGTGCGGCGCACCTCAAAGGTACTCGGGGCGTCCTGACTTTGTAAAAAGGGTACCGGAAACCTTGTGGCTGGTAAGCCCGTCAAAAGGGTAGCTCCGTTACTTCCGTTCCGCCGAGGCAAGTCTTTGACTACTAATCCACGCCACGCCAGGATCTCCGCTTGGTCCGATGGAAATGCGTTGCCTCCCTACCCCAGCAGAATCAGGGGGTTCGAGGGTAAATGGTGTCCGGTACCTGTTTTTGGGGCTCTGCGCCTCTGCGGTGAGAGGTTTCCACTTAGGATTCCGCGACGCGGAATCCTGTCTCCACGGCCTCAGATGGGCGGGACTGTCCGGTTACTGCGACTCGGAGTTCGGTGAAGCGAAGGCCACCGCGTGGCTGGAGGACAGCTTCACCGACACCCGGGTGCCGATGGGCAGGGCCATGGTGGTGTGCTGGTTGCTGTGGATCTCGACATCGGACGGGAGGCGAAGAGAATACACTTCGTCAGCGCCCAGGAAGAGTCGCTGGGTGACAACGGCCTGCCCCACCCGGTCGGGCAGGATGGTCACGGCGTCCGGGCGGATCATGACCTCCACTGCAGTCCCGGCCGGGAATCCGTTGGCGTTCGCGAAGACGCCGACTTCGGTGTGAATCCCCTCCCCGCGGACGGTCCCCGGGATGAAGTCGGCGGCGCCCACGAAGTTGGCGACGAAGCGGGTGGCCGGGGTGTGGTAGATGTCCTCCGGCGAGCCGATCTGCTCCAGACGCCCTCGGTTCAGCACCCCCACACGATCGGCGATCTGGAATGCTTCGTCCTGATCGTGGGTGACCAGGATCGCGGTCTTCTGGGTTTTCTTCAGGACGCGGCGGAGTTGCCCGCGCAGTTGGGCCCGGAGGTCCGCGTCGAGGTTGCTCAGCGGCTCGTCCAGGAGCACCGCCTCGTAGCCGGGAGCCATGGCCCGGGCCAGAGCCACGCGCTGCTGCTGGCCCCCCGAGAGCTCGTGGGGGTAGCGGTCCGCCATCCCCTCCATCTCGGTGATCCGCAGGGCGCGCTGAGTCCGGCGGGTCCGCTCATCGGCGGGCAGGTTCTTGAGGCCGAAGGCGATGTTCTGGGCCACGGTGAGGTGGGGGAACAGCGCATAGTCCTGGAACACCATACCGACGCCCCGGGCCTCCGGGGGGATGAACTGGCGGCTGTCCGCGACCACTCGTCCGGCAATCTCGATGCGTCCCGAGTCCGGCGCTTCGAAGCCGATGATCAGGCGCAGGGTCGTGGTCTTGCCGCAGCCGCTGGGACCCAGCAGGGCGAGGATCTCGCCTGGCTCCACGCTGAGGCTGAGCGCGTCCACGGCGGGAGGCCCACCGGGCTGGTACCTCTTCGAAACATTATTCAGAACGATGAGAGGCTGCATCCTACCCCAGCGGAACGCCACGCCGTCCCACGAGCACCAGCCCCAGCCAGGGAAGGGCGACAACGGCCACCAGAACCAGGGCCAGGAAGGCCGCGGTGGGGACCGGGCCCACGTCCATGGTGTGGATCCAGATCCGCACGGGGAGCGTGTCGAAGCCCGGCGGACGAAGGATCAGGGTCGCCGCGAGCTCCCGCATGCACAGGATGAAGACCAACACCCAGGCCCCCACGAGGCCCGGGCGGACCAGCGGGAAGGTCACTTCCCAGAACGTTGCCAGGGCCCCCCGGCCCATTCCCCGTGCGGCGTCCTCCAGTGAGGCGGAGATCTGGGCGAGAGCCGCACACACCCCTTGGAGCGCCGGCGTCACGAACAGGACGAGATAGCCAAGGATCAAGACAACGGGGCTGCCGTAGACCCAGGGGAGGGCCGTCTGGAAAAAGCCGACCATCCCGAGACCCAGCACCGTGCCCGGGATGGCGTAGCCGATCTGGAACAGGGTAGAGACCCCACGACCGAGGCGGCCTCGGGCCTGGAGCCACCCGATGGCGAGGGCCAGGGCGATGACGAGGGTTGCCCCCGATGCGGCGATCCAGATGCTGTTCAGGATGAACGGGGTCTGCCGCGAGAGGAAGGCCCAGGCCTCGACTATGGAGAGGCGGGATGCATGGTACGCAAGGACACCCACAGGCACACCCAGGGCAAAGGAGAGCACGAGGAAGCCAAAGAGCATAGCCGGGAGGCGCCAGCCCCCCATCCCCACGAGCGCGGCCGGGCGGGTGGCGCCGCTCACTTGGATGTAGGTGCCTCCTCCCATGATGCGGAGCTGAGCGGCCAGGACCGATAGCGTGATGAGGGTGAGGATCACGGAAAGACCGGAGGGAACGGCCCAGTCCATCGTGCCCTGGATGTAATCGTAGATGATGGTGGTGAGTGTCCGGACCCGGAGGAGAGAGACGACGCCGAAGTCAGCCCAGGCGTACAGGAACACCATCAGGCCCCCGCCCAGGAGTGCCGGGCGCAACATGGGCAGGGTGACTCTGAAGAAGACCGCCCATCTCGACATGCCCGTGCCCCGCGCAACCTCTTCCAGGGTGGGGTTCATGCGTTCGAGGCCCGCCGCCGCCAGCAGGAAGATGTACGGGAAGACGAAGAGGCTCAGAACCCACGCCGCCCCCAGGACACCGTAGATGCTCACGACCCGGGTTCCCGGCGGGAGGCCGAGCGCATGAGCGAGAAGCGCATTCAGGGGTCCCGCGGGCGCGAAGAGGATCTGGTACACGATGGCCCCGATGTAGGGCGGGATGGCCAGGGGCAGGGGAGCGAGCCAGCGGATGAAACGCCGCCCGGGGAGATCAGAGCGAACGGCAAGCCAGGCCAGCGGGACGCCCATGATCGCCGCCAGCAGTGTGGTTGCGGTGGCGAGGAGGAAGACCCGGCCCACCGTGGGCAGGATGCCCAGATCGTCGGTGCGGATGAGGAGATCGCCGATGCCTCTGCTCAGCCCCATCCAGGCCAGGAAACCCACAGGGCCCAGGACGAGGGTCGCCGCCGGCAGGACGAGGCCGAGGTCCCGGAAGGACCTCGATCTGACCGTCTGGGCGATGGGCGATGGCATAGCTCTCTATGGCCTAATCCCAATACTGTTCACTTGGGCCGTCAGACCGCCCAAAATCCCCCCTCGCCCCCCTTTGCAAAAGGGGGGTTGGGGGGATTTGTTTGCATGCGACGTCAGCGTCGAACCCTATGTGAGCAGCATTGGGCCTAATCCGGATAATTCGCCAAGAGATTGCCGGCGTATTCGGCGGCTACGGCGTCATGGCGCTGCCGAACAGTCGCTCCACCTTCGGCTCCAGCTCGGCGATCTGGACCTGGCTGAGAGCCGGCCGCCTGAACTGTCCCAGCCCCTTGATCCCCTTCTCGGCGCCTGGGAGATGCAGGCCGGGGAGCAGGGGGATCTCAAATTCGCCTTCCACCAGAAGCCTATTCCCCTCCGGCTTGAGGAGGAACTCCAGGAGGGAGCGGGCGGCCTCGGCATTCTTGGCTCCCTTGATCAGGGCGGCGGTGATGGAGAAGACCGGCGTTCCCATGTCGGCCGGCCCCTGATCCGGATACACGATGCCGACGGGGCTCTTGGCGTCGTCCTGAAGCTGGAGCAGATAGTAGTAGTGGTTGGTGATGCCAATGGCGTACTCGCCACCGGCCACCGCCTTCCGGACCTCGGTGTTGTTCTTCAGGACCTTCAGGCCGTTGGCTTTGAGGTCAGCCACGTACTTTCTGGTGAAATCCTCTCCCCGGACGGCCAGGATGGCCGCCAGCCAGCCCACAGTGGTCCGCTCGCCCATGGAGGCCACGCTGGCCTTCCCCTTCCAGCGGGGGGCCACGAGGTCGAAGTAGGACTTCGGGGCCTCCTGCGGTTTGACCAGGTTCGTGTTGTACACGAGCACGCGAACCCGCGCGGTGATGGGGACCCAGGTGTTGTCGGGTGCGCGGAACTCGGCGGGGATCTCGTTCAGGAGGGGCGACGTGAAGGTATCGAGGAGGCCCTTCTCCCTCATCAGCTCGGCGAAGCCGGCCGTGGTTCCGATGAAGACGTCCCCTCTCGGGTTCGCCTTCTCCAGCTCGATGCGCCGGGCCAGCTCCCCCGCGCCCGCGGTGTAAAGAATAACCTTCACACCCAGGGCCTTTTCGGCCGCCTGGATGGCGGGGCGGATCAATTCCTCTTTGCGGCTGGAGTACACGACCAGCTCGGCGGCAAAGGCCGCCTCGGCCAAGGCGACCGCGAGCCCGACGACGGCCGCAAGCGCTCGCAGCGTGGCCCGGTATCGGAAGTTCCGGTTTGGAATCATGAGATCCTCCTCAGTACGAGTGGTCAGAGCGGCTTGCTCCGCTTTCGGTTCACCTCCCATCCCCGAGTGGAGTCTTGGGGATCAGACGGGGAGCGTCAGATCCAGGCGAGGAACGTCAGGAGTCCCCGGGCGGCCCCGCCCACGAGGAGGGCCAGGACTACAGTGAACGCAGAGATCAGCGCGGCGCGCTTCCATCCGAGTTCCCGGCCCAGGATCGCGACGGTGGCGACGCACGGGACGTAGATGGTGTTGACCAGCGCATAGACCACGATCTGATCGGGGCGCATGAAGCTCAGCAGGTTGCTGGCCTGCGGTCCGTACTGGACCATCGCAAGGGTGACGAGGAGCTGGAGCGCCAGCTCCTTCCGGAGGATTGCGACGATCAGGGTGAGGCCCGCCACTGCGGGAATGCCCAGCCAGCCCTCCATGATCGGCCGGAGCGGGACCGCCAGCTTCCACAGGAGCCCTGTCTCGTACAACCCGCCCAGGATGATGCTGCCCCCCAGGACGATGGGGGTGGCCACCGCGACGAAGTGATAGAAGCGGTACCAAGTCTTCTTCAGGATGGCCAGGGCCCCCGGGCGGCGGAACGGGAACATCTCCATGACCAGACCGGTGCCGCGCCCCGGCAGCATCTTGTGCATGCCGATCCCCGTAAGCAGGGCGAGAGCGAAGGTGACGGCGTAAATCGCCAGGGCCGGCTTCCAGCCCGCGGTCAGGGACACGGCCCCCAGAATCACCGCCGTCCGGGCGCTGCACGGGGTGAGGACGACCAGGGTGCTGGCGATCACGCGCTCCCGCGTGCTTCCCAGAACGCGCGTGCCCATGATGGCCGGGACGTTGCACCCCGCGCCGGCCACCAGCGGGATGACCGCCCGCCCGTGCAGTCCCATCTTGTGCATGACCTGATCGGTCAGGAACGCCACGGCGTTCAGATAGCCCGTATCCTCCAGCAGGGCCAGCAGGATGTAAAAGGTGAGGACGTAGGGGATCCCCACGGCCAGGGCCGCATTGATGCCGGCGTCGAAGCCCCAGAGCAATGTCCTGGAGAGGATCCCGTCCCCCAAGAGCGCCCGGAAGGGCCACTGGATCACTGGAGAGGCCACGGCTGTCCAGAGGGCACTGAATGCGACGGACAGCCAGTCACCGACATAGAAGAGGAAGCCGAAGATGCCAGCCAGCACCAGGCAGAGAAGAGGCAGGCCCGTGAGCGGCGCCGTGGTGAGCCGCCACAGGCGGTCGGCCGCCATGGCCCGGCGGGGCTCCCGGCGTTCAACCTCGGCGGCGATCAGGCCGGCCAGGCCGTGCCGCTCGCGGGCCAGGAGGAGTCCGGCATCCTCGCCGCGCAGGTCCTTGAGCACGGCAAGCATCTCGTCGCGCAGGCGGAGAAGATCCTCCGCCGCATCCGCGCCGGCCAGCCAGGCCCCGATCTCGGGATCGCCTTCCAGGAGCAAGATGGCGACGGCTCGCGGGGGCAGCCCGTAGGGCCGATCGGTGCGCCAGACCAGCGCACCCTCCAGCTTGGCGATGGCGGCCTCCACGTCCACACTGTACCGGAGCCTGGGGGGAAGCGGCACGGGTCGGGTCGCACGCTCCACGACCCTCGCCATCAGGACGCCCAGGCCCAGGCCGCGCGTGGCCACCGTCGGGATAACGGGACTGCCGAGAATCTCTTCGAAGCGCGCCGCATCCACCTGGATGCCGCGGGCCTTGGCCTGATCCACGATGTTCAGGGCCACGATCATGGGCAGGCCCAACTCCAGGATCTGGAGCCCGAGGTACAGGTTGCGCGCCAGATTGGTGGCATCCAGGACCAGGACGACGGCGTCCAGGGAACCGTCCAGCAGGGCCTGGCGGGCGACCCACTGGTCCTCCGAGATGCC
>JACQVO010000110.1 GCA_016209725.1 Candidatus Methylomirabilota bacterium
AAGAAGGTGACGGTGAAGCAGTGGGTGGACGTCATCACGACCGCTCACCGGCTGGGGATCCCGACCACCTCCACCATGATGTACGGCCACGTGGAACAGCCGATCCACTGGGTCAACCAGCTCTGCCTCCTGCGGGATCTCCAGAAAGATACGGGTGGTTTCACGGAATTCGTCCCGCTGGGCTTCGTCCACCTGAATACGCATCTCTTCCAGGAGGGGAAGTCCCGCCCAGGCCCGACGGTGGAGGAGCACCTGAAGGTGCATGCGCTGGCCCGCCTCATGCTCCAGGGGATCATTGACAACATCCAGGTGTCATGGGTGAAGCTGGGGCGCGAGCTGTCGCAGCGGTGCCTGCAGGCGGGGGCCAACGACTACAGCGGCACCCTGATGGAAGAGAACATCTCCCGGCTGGCGGGGGCCACCGCCGGGGAGTACCTGCCGCCCGAAGAGTTCCACGAGCGCATCCGGGAACTCCATCGGATCCCGGCGGAGCGGAACACCACATACAAACTATTGAAGATCTTCCCCCGGGATGGGCAACGATCAATGACCAATGACCAACGAACAATGACCAATGACCAATGACCAATGACCAAATCCCCCTACCCTTCCCTCCCCCCCATTGTGGGGGGAGGGGCAGGGGGGGGAACGCATTGGTCATTGAGAATTGGTCATTGGGATTTCCTCGCTGGGATGTGCCGGTGAAGGCAGCGAGCTGAGGTGGGGGGAAACGGTCGGATGCGCATCGCTGTCGTCGGGGGACCCGGGAAGGAGGGGCAGGGGCTGGCGCTGGGGTGGGCCCGCGCAGGCCAGGAGGTCATCATCGGCTCGCGGGTGCTGGAGCGGGCACAGCGCGCCGCTGAAGGCATCAATGCAACCGTGGGGCGCAGGGCTGCCACCGGGATGCTGAACCGGGATGCGGCAGCGGCGGGAGAGGTCGTGGTCCTCACGGTGCCCTACGACGCGCACGCCGAGACGCTCCAGGATATCCGAGAGGCCGTTCGGGGGAAGATCCTGGTGGACGTCACGGTCCCCGTGGATCCGGAGAAGCCGCGCCGGGTACGGATTCCCCCGGGGGGATCGGCGACAGAGGAGGCGCAGGCTCTCCTCGGATCCGAGACCCGGGTGGTGGCCGCGTTCCAGAACCTTTCCCACACCTACCTCGCTCACGAAGAGACGAATGCCTGTGACATCCTGGTCTGCGGCGATGATGCCGATGCGCGCCAGGAGGTCGTCAGGCTGGCGGGGCTCTTGGGCCTGCGCGGGCTGGATGTGGGGCCGGCGCGAAACGCCAGAGTGGTCGAAGGTCTCACCGTGCTCCTGATGGAGATCAATCGGCGCTACAAGGTCCGGGGGGCCGGAATCCGCATCACTGGAATTCCTCCGGGCTGAAAAGCGTTCGGCAGTTCGAGCGTTCGGCTGTTCGACTGTACGAATCGGACTGGAACAACTGAACTGCCGAACAGTCGTACGGTCGAACGCTTTTCTGGTGAATCCATGCGAATCGTCGTGCTGGCCGGCGGTGTGGGCGGGTCGAAGTTCCTGTGGGGACTGGCGCAGGAGGTGGGTGAGAAGGACCTGTCCGCCATCGTCAACACCGGGGACGACATCGAGCTCCACGGCCTCAAGATCTGCCCGGACCTGGACATCGTGACCTACACCCTGGCGGGCCTGGTGGATACGGACAAGGGCTGGGGATTCGCCGGGGACACGTTCCAGTGCATGGCTGTGCTGGAGAAGTATGGGCAGCCCGTCTGGTTCAACCTGGGCGACCGTGACCTTGCCACGCACATCTTCCGCACGCAGGCCTTGCGGCAGGGACGCCGCCCCACCGAGGTAGCGGAGGCGATCCATCGGGCCCTGGGCGTCGGCGCGCGGATCCTGCCCATGAGCGACGATCCCGTCGCAACCCACGTCCTGCTGGGGAATGGCCCGATGCACCCTCTGCATTTCCAGGAATATCTGGTGCAGCGGGGCGCGACGGACGAGATCCGGGGAATCGAGTACCGGGGGAGCGCCCGCGCGCGCCCTACCGAAGAGGTCCTAGCTGCACTCCAGGAGGCCGAAGCAATCTTCCTGGCGCCCAGCAACCCGGTGGCCAGCATCGGGCCGATCCTCGCCGTTCCGGGGATCCGGGAGTGCTTGTGGGAGACCCAGGCGCCCTGTGTCGCCATCAGCCCTGTTGTGGGCGGCCGGTCCCTGAAAGGACCCACCGATAGGTTCCTGCGCTGGGCGAAGGTCGAGGTGTCCCCGCTCGGGGTGGCAGGGCTGTATCATTCCACCCTGCACGGACTCGATGGGATAGTGATTGACGTGGCGGACGCGGGCGATACCTCGCGTATCCAGGCGCTGGGCATTCGGGTGCGGGTCGGCGAGATCGTCATGCATGGTCCTGAGGAGAAGCGGCACGTGGCCCGGATGGCGTTGAAATTCCTGGAGGAGTTGTGAGGCCGTCCACGGCGATCCTCATTCCCGTCAAGTCCACCGTCCGTGCCAAGGGGCGACTGGGGTCGCTCTTGGACCCCGAGGCGCGGCGACAACTGTCGCTGACCATGCTGGAGGATGTCCTGGCGGCGGCCACGCCCGCGGTGGGGAGCCTGGTGGATGTGCTGGTTGTGGCCACGTCGGATCCCGAGGCGCTGGGCATCGCCCGATCCCGCGGGGCGACGGTCCTGCCGGAGCGGGAGCAGCGGTCCGAGAGCCATTCGGTGGACGCCGCGTCCGCCACGCTGGCCGGGCGGGGCGTGGAGGCCGTGCTCACCATCCCCGCTGACATCCCGGCCATCCGGACGGAGGACGTGGCGGCGGTTCTGTCCGCCACAGGGGAGCCGGAACGGGCCGTCGTGATGGCTCCGTCCCGGGATGACCGGGGGACGAATGCCATCTGGCGCCGCCCACCGCAGGTGATCCCGTCGCGCTTCGGGTTCGACAGTTTCCGGAAGCACCAGGCCGAGACCGAGGCCCGGGGGCTCGGCTGGGCGGCTGTTCGCGTGCCGCGTCTCGCCGTGGACATTGACGAGCCGGAAGACCTGGCGGCCTTCCTGGCATTTCCCGGGGAAACCAGGACCCGCGCGCTTCTGGAGCGGCTGGGGGTGATGGAGCGCCTTACGGTGCCCCGCAACCCGGGCCTCTCGGTCGTGGGCCTGCCGGGGATTCCCGAGGTGGCCGAGGGGGATGACCTGGCCCGCCTCATCGCCGAGGCGGCCGAGCGAGGCGGCACCGGCCTGGCCGCCGGGGATGTCCTGGTGATCGCCCAGAAGATCGTGTCGAAGGCGGAGGGACGGGTGGTGTCGCTCAAGGACATCGTCCCTTCGGGGCTGGCCCGGGAGTTCGCCCAGACCTGGGGCAAGGACCCCCGCTTCGTGGAGGTCGTCCTGCAGGAGTCCAGGCGCACCGTTCGGATGGACCGGGGCGTGATCATCGCCGAGACCACCCACGGCTTCATCTGCGCCAACGCCGGGGTGGACGCCTCGAACGTTCCCGGAGAGGACCGGATCTCCCTGTTGCCCGTGGATCCGGACGGATCGGCCATGCGGCTCTGCAAGACGCTGGAGGATCGCTGCGGCGCGCAGGTGGCCGTGATCGTGTCCGACACCTTCGGCCGGCCCTGGCGCGAGGGGCTGACGAATGTCGCCATCGGGGTTGCCGGCCTGAGTCCCCTGGTCAGCTACGTCGGCCAACAGGATCCCCACGGCCACACGCTCCGCGTGACGGAGTTGGCCGTGGCGGACGAGCTGGCCGCCGCGGCCGGCCTGCTCATGGGCAAGCTGGAGCGCATTCCCGCCGTCCTGATTCGCGGCTATCGGGTGCCGCCGGGCGACGGGCGCGCCCGCTCCCTGGTCCGCTCGCCGGAGCGGGACCTCTTCAGATAGCTCAGCGTCCGAGCACGACCCGTCCTGATTGGCCCTGCTCGCCATGGAG
>JACQVO010000105.1 GCA_016209725.1 Candidatus Methylomirabilota bacterium
CGTGGGCGCCGACCTGGAGGCCCTGTGCCGCGAGGCGGCCATGGTCGCCCTGCGGGCCGTCCTCCCGCGGATCGAGTTCGACGTGGGCGCCATCCCCTACGAGACCCTCATGGAGCTTCGGATCACGATGGACCATTTCCTGGAGGCGCTGAAGGAGGTGGAGCCATCGGCCCTCCGCGAGATTACCGTGGAGGTCCCGGACGTCCGCTGGGTGGATGTGGGCGGGCTGCAGGGGGTGAGAGAGGATCTGTTGGAGGCCATCGAGTGGCCTCTGAAGTACGCCCCCCTGTTCAAACATGCGGGGGCCAGGCCGCCGAAAGGGATCCTCCTCCACGGGCCTCCGGGGACAGGGAAGACCCTGCTGGCGAAGGCGGTGGCCACCGAGAGCCGGGCCAACTTCATCTCCATCAAGGGGCCCCAGCTCATGTCCAAGTGGGTGGGGGAGGCAGAGCGGGGCGTGCGGGAGATCTTCAAGCGCGCCAAGCAGGCGGCCCCCTCCATCATCTTCTTCGACGAGGCTGATGCGCTGGCTCCCCGGCGGGGTCAGGGGGACGCGTCCGGCGTTTCCGAGCGGGTCATCAGCCAACTCCTCACCGAGCTGGACGGAATCGAGGAGCTTCGGGGAGTGGTGGTGCTGGCGGCGACGAACCGCCTGGACATGCTGGACTCGGCCCTCCTTCGGCCGGGGCGGTTCGATCTCCTCATCCCGCTCCCCCTGCCTGACGAGGCAGGCCGCCTGGAGATCTTCCGGATCCACACGCGGGGAAAACCGCTGGCGGGTGATGTGGATCTCCCGCGGCTCGCGCGGGACACCGAGGGATTCGCCGGGGCGGACATCGAGGGCATCTGCCGCAAGGCGACGATGCTGGCCATCCGCGAGTACCTGTCTGCGGCGGCGCAGGCCGGCGGAGATCCGACCTTCAGCGGGTTCGACATCCGGATGGCCCATCTGCAGCGGGCCCGGGAGCTGGTGGGCAAGGTGTAAGTCCTGCGGGCCACAAATACGATGACGTTTTCGCACCCGTTCGTGGTGAGCCCTTCGACCGTTCGGGCTGGGCGTGTCGAAGCCCGAACGGCTCAGGACAGGCTTGTCGAACCGCGAACGGCGTCTTGCACCCGAGAGATCACCCTTCGATCCCGCCATGGCGGGACCCAGGGCGAACGAGGGAACTTACGTCACCGTAATTATGGGCCAGAGCACTCAGGGCCGGACGATCAGGCGTCCGTCCATGAGACCGGGGTGCAAGGTGCAAGTATATGCGAACTCCCCGGAACGGGAAGGCGTGAATCGGAGGGTGGTGGACTCGCCCGGCTGGAGCGCCTTCGGCGTCCGGACGTCGAGCCCGACCAGGGCGAAGTCGTGTGGGATGCCGGCCGGCTCCTCATTGCGAACCGTGAGTTCAACTGGGACGCCGCGCCGGACCTCGAGTGTGGGGTTTTCCCCGTTGAACTGCCCCGCCTCGGCCCGCAGGAGGATGCGCTGGGGCGCGGGAGCAGTCTTCCCCAAGACGACGTTCTGCCCGATGGCCACGGCCACGGCCGCGAGCGTGACGCCCGCCAGCGCGAGGATCGTTTTGCGCGACATCGGATCTCCTCAGCGGGAAGTCAGAGCTGAACCAGCAGGCCCGTCAGATACATGATGCCCAGACCCACGATCAGACCCACGAAATTCGCCACGGTCCCCGCGGCTTCGCGGGCGTCGCGGACCATCAGCTTGATCAGTTCGTACACCACCTGAAAGATCGCCCCCGCCCCGAGCGCCAGGAACAGGACGGACCAGACGGCGGAATAGGTGAAGCCCCCGATCCAGGTCCCCAGGACGGTGGGCCCGCCCGCCAGAAGGCCCATGAGCAATAGATGTCTCAGGCGGACCCCATCGCGGGCCACGGGCGCCACCACCCCCAACCCCTCCGTGGTGTTGTGAATGGTGAAGCCCACGATCAGGAACGTCCCCAATGCGATGTTCCCCAGGGCATAGGCCGCACCGATGGCCAACCCCTCGCCCAGGTTATGCAGCCCGATGCCCGCGGCGATGAGATAGGCCAGGGCCAATCGTTCGCCGCCGGGCGCGCCGGCTCTGGCCCGGCCCATGGTGCGTTCCCCCACCGCCATCAGGCCGAGGAGTCCCACGCTCACGCCGATCAGGATGATCCCCACGCCCTTGAACGCCCCGGGGACCTTGCCCGCCGCCTCCAGCGCCTCCTTGAGGGCGTCCACCCCCAAGAAAATCAGGAGACCGGCAGTCAGGCTCAGGAAGAAATGGAACCAGCGCTCCCGCACCCGCCGGAGGAAGGGGAACCAGAGGAATCCCAGGTAGACCGGGACCACCCCCACATAGATCCCCAGGAGCGCGAAGGCCCCGAGAGCCTTGACGGACGGCCGGGGCGTCTCGGCGGCGATGTCCACCTTCTTCGTGAAAACGAGCCCGTTGCTGGTGATGAGCTTCACCTCCACCGGGTCCCCTGCCTCCCAGGGGTACGGGATCGTGACCAGCCCCTGCTGCATCCGGGTCAAGCTGGTCCCGGGACTCACCGCGTACTGCCAGAGCGCTTCGTTCACCGTGACCTGCGCGATCGTCACCGCATCCGGCCCGGTGTTCCGCACGGTGGCGATGATCTCTCCCGGGCGGAAAACCACCCGCTCGAATTCGATCTTCAGGAGGGCGTCGGGGGGAATGGGGGATTTGCCGACCAGGACCTCCCCCTTCGCCAGGAACAGGACCACCATGGCGACCAGGACGGCCACAGGGAGGAGGATCAGGAGCCACGCCCCCGGCCGCCAGACGGATCGAGCTCCGAGGTCGGGTGTGGCCAGCGTTTCGTCCTGCGAACCCATCGCCTATCCTCATTGGCCCCGAAACGGCGGGGCAAGGGAAGCTATGCGGTCCGGGCGGGGGGCCGGACGTCGAACATCCCCATCCAGCCCAGCTCCGCGAACTCGCTCTGGTGCGCGTGAAACATGAATCTGCCAGGGTGGTGGTACGTGAACTCCAGGACGCAGCGCTCCCCCTGGCAGAGCATCACGGTGTCCGTGATCTCGGAGGAGGTCAGGCTGGTACCGGTCCGGAACAGCGTGAACACGTTGCCGTGCAGGTGGAAGGAGTTGATCAGGTCGAACTCCAGTATGTTGACCAGGTACACCCGCACCGGCTCCCCGACCTGGAGGGGAATGGGATGGTCTGCGAAGTAGTTGGCGATGCCGTTGACCGCGTAGAACTCGTTCTTCCCATCCAGGTCGGTGTCGAAACCGTTCATCACCATCACGAGCTCCTTGGCCGGAGGCCGCGGAGTCTTCGGATCCACGATGAAGGCCCCATACAGCCCCTTGTGGATGTGCTTCTTCAGGGGCATCACATGGCAGTGGTACAGGAAAAGCCCGAACGGGTCCGCCGTCAGCTCGTAGTCGTAGCGTCCACCCGGTGGGACGATCTCGAAGACACCGTCCATGTTCGCCGGGTGGATGCCGTGCAGGTGGATGCTGTGGGGGTGGGCGCCCTCATTCCTGAAGTGAATGATGAGGCGGTCACCCTCCGTGCACCGGATGGTCGGCCCCGGCACCGTCCCGTTGAAGGTCCAGGCGGGGAACTTCACCCCCTTAGCCACCTCGATCTCCAGGTCGAAGGCCGTAACCGTGTACTCCCGCTGGACTCCGCCGTTGGAGGACCGGGTGACTTTCCCGTAGTCGAATGCCGTGAGGATCTGCATCGGATCCATCGCGTCGGGCGCCTGCCGTTCCGTGGGGACGGGGCGTGCGCCCGTGTACTGGGTCGGATTGGGATGGGCCATCCCGGGCGGCATGGGGGCCGCCGCCTCCTTGCCCGTGGCGGCGGCGGCCGCCCCGGCCAGGCCCAGGCCCGCAGGAAGGCCCCACCGGAGGAACTGCCGACGACTCAGACCAGACATGATTGCCACCCCCCTGCCTATGTTTCGTCCTCGGGACGTGTCTCCACCCGGATGTGCTGGGCGAGATCACGCCCGAGAACGTGCGAGGTCTCGCGCGTTTTCACCGTGACCGGTCCATTGAAGGGGGCCTTCTCCAGCACCTCGACCGGCGCGTTCGGAACCAGGCCGCGCGTGCCGAGATACCGGAGGACCTCGGCATCGCTGTCGCTCACCTGCCGGATGACCCCGGTGGCTCCCGGCTCCAGATCGGACAACCGGTCGTGCTCCGCGGCGACCACCGTCCCGTCCTTGGCCGGGATGGGGTCACCGTGAGGGTCGCGGGTCGGCCGGCCGAGCGCCTCGAAGATCTTCTCCTCGAACTCCTCGGAGATGACGTGTTCCAGTCGCTCGGCCTCTTCGTGGACCTTGTCCCAGCTGTAGCCCAGCGCCTCGGCCAGATACAATTCCAGCAGGCGATGGTGCCGGATCACCTCCAGAGCCATCTTCTCCCCGGCCTTGCTCAGGACCACCCCCTGGTAGGGATGGTGCCGCACCAGCTTCAGGCTGGCGAGCTTCTTCACCATGCCGGTGACAGAGGCGGCCGCAACCTCCATCGCTTCCGCCAGGGCCGAGGTGGAGACGACTCCGGTGTCTTCTTGGAGTTTATAGATGGTCTTGAGGTAATCCTGCACCGCTTCGCTGATCATTGTGCCTCCAAAATAATTTTTTAGGTGAGGCTAAAATAATCTTCTGCTAAACCAAAGTCAAGCAGAAAAGTCGGGCGGCTAGAACGCGGGCTCTCCCTGGAACTTGCGAAAGGCGGCGATGAGGTAGGGAGAGGCGAGCGAAACGGCGGAGAGGATCAGCAGTACGAGTGAGATGGGACGCTGAACAAGGATCCAGAAGCTGCCATCCGACAATACCAGGGCCTGGCGCAGGGATTGTTCCATCAGGCCACCCAGCACCACGCCCAGGACCGCCGGCGCCACAGGGTAGTCGTGACTGCGCATATAGTAGCCCAGCAGGCCAAAGCCGCAGGCCAGGAGCAGGTCCGTGAGACTTCCGGACACGCCGTATACGCCGATCACCGACACGCCGAGGATGAGCGGGTACAGGATCCGCTCCGGAATTGCCAGGATCTTCACCCAGAGACCCACCAGGGGCAGGTTCAGAATCAAGAGCATGGCGTTGCCGAGGTACATGCTGGCAATCAGCCCCCAGAAAACGTCCGGGTTCTTCTGGTACATCAGGGGACCCGGCTGTATCCCCAGCATCATGAGGGCCCCCAGCATGATGGCCGTTGTGGAGGAGCCGGGGAGACCCAGCGTCAAGAGGGGCACCATGTTCCCCACGGCCGCGGCATTGTTGGCCGACTCCGGCGCGGCCACCCCGCGGATGTCGCCCTTCCCGAATCTGCTGGGATCCTTGGCCAGCCGCTTCTCCACATCATAGGCCATGAAGGACGCGATCGTCGCCCCCGCGGCCGGCAGCACCCCGATGTAAAAGCCGATCACCGTCCCCCGGATCATGGCCCACCAGCTTGCCGCGAAATCCTTCCACGCCAGCCACACGCGGCCCACGGGAATGGCCTCGCGCTTGGCCGTGGCGATCTCCTCCACAGCCAGCAGCACCTCCGAGATGGCGAACAGGCCGATGGCCACCACCAGGAAGCCCACACCGTCCAGGAGCTGGGGGATGCCGAACGTGTACCGGGCGATCCCCGTGGAGAGATCCACACCGATGGTGGAGACCACCAGGCCGAGGATCATGGACAGCAGGGCCTTCACAAGGGACTTCCCCGCCAGGCTGGTCACGCTGGAGAGGCCGAGGAGCATCAGGCCGAAATACTCCGCGGGGCCAAACCTCAGCGCCAGCGAGATGATCGGAACCGCGAAGAGCATCAGGCCCACGATGCTGAACGTGCCCGCCAAGAAGGAACCGATGGCGGCAATGGCCAGCGCGGGCCCCGCCCGTCCCTGGCGCGCCATCTGGTACCCGTCCAGAGTGGTCACCACCGACGAGGCCTCGCCCGGGACATTCACCAGGATAGAAGTGGTGGAGCCCCCGTACATGGTCCCGTAGTACATGGCCGTGAGCAGGATCATGGCCGAGGCCGGGTTCATACCGTAGGTCACGGGGATGAGGATGGCGATCCCGCTCACCGGGCCGATGCCTGGCAGGACACCAATCAGCGTCCCGATGATCGACCCCACCGTGGCCCACATCAGATTGGTGGGCGTCAGAGCCACGCTGAAGCCGTAGGCCAGGCTGGAGAAGACCTCGGTCATGGGCGCCTTCCGGCTGCTGTTGGGATTACCACCCGCGGAAGAGCATTCCGGCGGGCAAATTGATCTTCAGGACCTTGACGAAAAGGTAATAGAAGCCGGTGCTGAAGCCGGCCGCGACGAGGCCCCCGCGCCAGAGGGGTTCACCCAACATAAGGAAACTGATGACCACGAAGGCGAAGGTGGCCAGCACGTAGCCCGCCGGCTCCAGAACCAGCGCGTAGACGACAAGGAGGGCGAAGAGCGCGAGGGGTTTCAGGTACCCCCCGATTGATCCCGGACTTTCTTCGGGGGCACTCCGCCCGGTCCAGACGAGGATGATCTGGACACCAGCCAGGAGGAGACCCGACCAACCCAGGATCGTCGGAAAGGCCGAGGGGCCCAGGGGATCGGCCACCAATGGTGACTGGAACCCCTGGGCCCCTCGGAGGTAGGCGATGCAGGCGGCGGCGACGAGGAGAGCCGCAACGCTGTCGTGCGTGCGTTCAGACATTGGTGGATTGGCCAGGAGGGCCAGTCCCCCACCCTTGGTTATTTCACCAGGCCCAGTTCCTTCAACAGCCCCGTGGCAAAGGCCAGGTCCTCGTCCAGGAACTTGTTGAATTCCTCGCCGGCCATGAACAACTCGAACCAGCCGCTGTCCGTCGCCAGCTTCTTCCACGTGGGGGTCTTGACCATCTTACCCAGGGTCCCGCGCCAGTAATCCGCCTGCTCCTTGGTGAGGCCGGGCGCCGCATAGAACCCACGCCAGAGGATGTAATTGGTGTTGACCCCCTGCTCCTTGGCGGTGGGCGCATCCTTGAAGACGCCACCCAAGCGCTGATCGGAGAGAACGGCCAGCACCCGGATCTGCCCGGCCTCCACCTGTCCCGCGATCTCGGAAATATCCGGCGACGCCGCTGCCGTGTGGCCACCCAGGAGCGAGGCCAGCGCCTCTCCACCCCCTTGGAACGGCACGTACTTGACCTTGGTCCCATCCAGCCCGGCGGCCTTCACCACCTTGGCGAACTTCACGTGGTCCTGGCTGCCGACCGCAGAGCCGCCCGCGACCGAGACGGCCCCGGGATTTCCCTTGTACGCCTCCAGCAGCTCCTTCAAGTTCTTGTACGGAGAATCCTTCCTGACCACGATGGCGCCATAGTCGGTTGCCACCGCCGCGATCGGGGTGATGTCCCTGAAGGTGAGGTTCTTGCCGCTGGCTGGATCCTTGGCCCGGCCCAGGGCCAGGGTGAACGTCAGGGCCGGCGACATCGCGAGCAGCAGATGGGCATCACCCTTGCGCTTGGCCAGGACCTGCCCCAGGGCCACCGCGCCGCTCCCGCCGGCTACATTGTTCACGACAATCGGCTGCGGGACCAGCTTCTCCTCGGTGAGGATCTTCTGCGCCCCTCGGGCTGTCCGATCCCAGCCGCCACCGGGCCCCGAGGGCGCGATGATCTCCACCGGCTTGTCCGGCTGCCATGCAGCTCCGGCGGCGCCGGCCAGGAGACCCACCCCCAAGGGAATCATCAGCAACGACACCCCAAGTCGCCTGTTCATGGTTCTCCCCTTTCCCATCCCCGCTCGTGGTTTTGGCCAACGGTTCCGATAGTAGGACCGACCGAATGTCGCTGTCAAATCAATTGGCGCCATCACCGGGTCGCCCCGGGGGCCTCCGGCACTCCTCCCGCCACCTCGTCCAGGATGGCCTGCAGGTCCTTCTCCTCGATCCCCCTGCCTCTCTCCCGGATGGCGGCCAGGTAGGCCGGAAGCAGTGCGGGATTCTTCGGGCACACCCGCTTCGCC
>JACQVO010000106.1 GCA_016209725.1 Candidatus Methylomirabilota bacterium
CTTCTGACTGAGGACGCTTGCGCAGATCCGGGTGACGGCCTCGCGGGTCGTCGCCTCGGGGATCAGCCGGGCGAGGAAGACGGCGAGAGCGGCGGAAAACTGCTGGTGCGGAACGGCATCGCCCTTCGCGGGCTCGGCCTCCTCGTCATCCTCGCCATAGAAGTGCCCCCGCCGCTTGGCGAAGGCGATGACCAGTGGGACAATGTCCGGGCGGTCGTGTAGCGGGCCGCCTCGGCCCCCGAGAAGGTCGCGGAGCCGCTTGAGACGGCGGCGGTGTTCCCGGGACGTCCGCCGGACGCGGCGGCGCATGGCCCGGGGCTCTACCATCTCCTGGAGCGGCTTGGGCTCGAGGCAGGCGGTGCCGAGGAAGAGGGGACGCACGAGGCGACCGTCGTACTCGGCGAGGCAAAGTCCGAAGTGGATCTCTCCCTGGTCAATGGCGAGGATGCGCTGCAGGCGGGCGGGCAATGGCTCTGGATGCGCTACGGGCTGCTCCGCGTCGAGGCGACCCGGCGATCCCGACTTTGGCAGCTCGTTGAGCATGGTCCCCTCCGGGCTAAGATCCCGCCCCCACCCGCTCAACCGAAGAACCAACTGGAAGAAGTCTCAGCCTCCGAAAGCTCGAAGGCGCCGGAGCATCCCCGGTGGAAAGACGCTCCTGAGGAATTCCGGTGGAGCAAGGATTTCAAATAGCGCCCGGCTTGTCAACTTGGAAGACGGAGAGGGGGTGAACATCTGAACAGCTTCTGAGGCCTTATCGTCGAGAAGAGCGAAAGCACTTCAGTCGGGAGACCTGACGATTTTCCACTGCCTGCCAGTCGGGGAGAGGATGTTTTGCACAATTACGGGTCCGTCCCCCCGGCACCAATCCTATTCCAACAATGGCCCCATGACCCCTGGGTCGTCGGGAGTGAAACAATGAGGGGAGGGAGGCAGTTTCGGATTGACCGGAGGATTCCTTCCCCGGTACCCTGTGGCATCCCCCTCGAAGACGTTCGGCTGTTCGGCTGTTCGGCAGTTCGATGGTACCTTCAATCGCCGGAGGGTTGGACCTCCGAAGTCTCGGGCAGATTCCGTAGGTGTCGGGAACACCCGAACACCCGAACCGCCGAACATCCGAACGCCTTTGATTTCTAGCGATGCTTCCCGACGCCGATCCGGGGGCAGAGGGAACGGACGGGGCAGGCGCTGCACATTGGAGAGATCGGCTTGCACACGTTCTGGCCGAAGGTGACCAGGAGGTCGTTGTAGGGGATCCAATGGCGGCGGGGCAGGGCCTGGCGGAGGGCGGATTCGGTCTGCTCCGGGGTCTTGGTCCGCACGATCCCCAGTCGGTTGCTGATGCGGTGGACGTGAGTATCCACGCAGATCCCGGGCTTCCCGTAGCCGACGGTGACGACGAGGTTGGCCGTCTTGCGACCCACGCCTTTGAGCGTCAACAGGGTCTCCAGATCGTCCGGCACCTTGCCGCCGTGCCGGTCGAGCAGCGTGCGGGACACCGCCTTGATGGTCCGGGCCTTGGTGCGATAGAAGCCGGCCGGATAGATCGCCCGGGCGATCCGTGTCGCCGACAGCGACACCATGGCGCGCGGCGTCCGGGCCAGGCGAAACAGGCGGGCGGATGCCTCGGCCGTGACCTCGTCCTTGGTCCGAAGACTGATGAGGCACGAGATCAGGATCCGGAACGGATCGCCGGAGTCCTGGGCCACGGCCCCCACGGCGGTCGGGTTCCACCGCCGGCTGGTCCGCGTGATCGTCCGGACGATCCGATTGATTTCGGCGGTTGTTCTGGGCATGTGACTGGACTTTCGCGACTTCAAACCGAAGGTAACCGCCATGACGCCATGAACGCCATGGGGAGGCAATTAGTGTACTGACTCAGAAATGGCTTTACATGAAGCCCGGATTTCGCACCCTTCGACAGGCCTGTCCTGAGCGACCGTTCACCCTTCGACAGGCTCAGGGCGAACGGTGCCGAAGGGCTCAGGGTGAACGGAATTGTAAAGGAATTTGGGAGTCACCACACCAGGCACTCCGGCAATTTGGCAATCCGGGGTTCCGAGTTGCCGGGTACCCTCTGGGCGCGCCCAATCACCCGATTGCCCCCCTTGCGGGGCGAGCGGATTATACCACGGCTCTCCGGGAGGACAGTCAACCATGCGAATCTTTTTCGCCGGTGCCGCGCGGGACGTGACCGGATCCCAGCACCTGCTGGAGTTCAACGGAACACGACTCCTGCTGGACTGCGGGCTGTACCAGGGCAGGCGCCAGGAGGCCAACGAGCGGAACCGGCGGCTTCCCTTCGACCCGCGCCGGGTGGATGCCATGGTCCTGTCCCACGCCCACATCGACCATTCAGGCAACATCCCGACGCTGGTGAAACAGGGGTTTCGAGGCGGCATCACCTGCACCCCGGCGACGCGGGACCTGTGCAGCGTGATGCTGCGGGATGCGGCCCACATCCAGGAGGCGGATGCCGAGTTCCTCAACCGGAAACACCGGGAGAAATTGGAGGAACCGGTGGTTCCCCTCTACGATGAAGCGGACGTCCTGAAGGCGCTGAAGCAGTTCCGCAGCCTGGACTACCACCAGTCGGCACCGGTCCTGCCGGGCGTCACCTGCACCTTCCTGGACGCGGGCCACGTCCTGGGATCGGCCATCGTCCAGTTGGATATCGACAGGGCACCGGACCGGTTGCGCCTGGTGTTCAGCGGGGATCTGGGCCGGCGCAACATGGCCATCCTGCGCGATCCGGAGGTGCCGGACTCGCCCGAGATCCTGATCCTGGAGAGCACGTACGGCGACCGGCTACACTCGCCCATGGCCGGGATGGAGGCGGAGCTGGCCGCCGTGATCAACCGGACGGCGGCGCGGAAGGGGAAGGTCCTGGTGCCCAGCTTCTCCCTGGAGCGCACCCAGGAGTTCGTGTATGCCCTGCACCGGCTCACGCACAAGAAGGCGATCCCGGCCATTCCCATCTATGTGGACAGCCCGCTGTCGGTGCGGGTCACCGAGATCTTCAAGCTGCACCCGGAGTGTTTCGACGACGAGACGCTCGCCTTCATGCGGCGGAACGGCGACCCGTTCGGCTTCGAGAACCTAACCTATATCAGCAGCGTGGAGGAGTCCAAGGCCCTGAACGAGCGGGAAGGCCCCTTGATGATCATCGCCGCCTCAGGCATGTGCGAGGCGGGGCGCATCCTCCACCATCTGCGAAACGGCATGGAGGACGCCCGGAACACAATCCTGATCATCGGGTTCCAGGCCAAGAACACCTTGGGGCGGAAGATCGCCGAACGCCAGCCCGCGGTGCGGGTCTTCGGCGTGGAGCGGTCGCTGGAGGCGGAGGTGGTGGTGATGGATGCCTTCAGCGCCCACGCCGACCGGGACGATCTGCTGGATTTCGTGGGCCGCTGCCGGAAATCCCTCCGCAAGGTCTTTCTGGTTCACGGGGAAGAAGAGCAAATGCTGCCCCTGGGCGAGCGCCTCGCGAAGCTGGGGATCCCCGACGTGCACATCCCCATGCTGGGTGAGTTCGCCCGGATTTGACGGGCGCAGGGCTGCGGATTGACTTTTCGCCCCTGCCCTCCTAATCTTCCCCCTGATCGATGTCGGATTTCGGATCCCGCCGAGGCGGGATCCGCATTCCGCAATCCGAAATTGAAGCCGGGGTGCCGGGACGGATGTGTAACACGAGGGTCTCGGTTTTCCCGGCGAGATCGCAGGAGGGAGAGGGTATGGTGGAGTCGTTGCACTTTTTGACCTTTGGTCCGCATCCCGACGACGCCGAGATCGGGACGGGCGCGTTCCTGCTGAAGATGAAGAGCCGGGGCTACCGGACCGGCATGGTCATCCTGACCGAGGGGGACATGGGCAGCGGCACGCCCGAGATCCGGCGGGAGGAGACGCGGAGGGCGGCGCGCGATCTCAAGCTGGATGCCATGGAGATGCTCGACCTGGGGGACACGCGCCTGGAGGATTCCCACGCGAATCGGATCACCGTGGCGTCCATGGTCCGGAAGTACCGTCCCGAGGTCGTACTGGCCCCGTACTACGGGATCGAGCCGGGACGGGGCCGCGGGCACTCGGATCACATCACCTGTGGGCACCTGGTGACCCACGGGGTCAATTTCGCCCACCTGGAGAAGTTCCCGGCCGAGGGGCGGCCCCATGCGGTGAAGAAGATCCTCTACTACTTCCTCCCGCCATTCATGAAGCCGACCCTCATTATCCCCGTGGATGAGGAATTCCCCCAGGCCATCCAGGCCCTGGCCAACCACATATCACAGTTCGATCGATCCGATCGGCCAAAGTTCTTCCCCACCCGGCTGGAGACGTCCGCCGGCTACTTGGGGGCGCAGATCGGGGCGAGGTTTGGGCAGGGCTTCTATGTCCAGGATCCCCTAAAGATCGAGGATCCCCTCTCGCTCTTTGCCTGAGACGGATTCAGGGCTGCACTGTTGGGAGATGCCGCCGCCGTCCGCCCCCGTGGAGGCTTCCGGCCAGTATGCTGCTGCAGAGGCGATTGGCGCTGATCGGCGCCCTGGTCCTGGGGGTCGTCACGGCGGGCACCACTGCCTTCATGCTGGTGGAAGGCTGGCCGTTCTTGGACGCCCTTTACATGACCGCCATCACTGTCTCAACTGTGGGCTTCCAGGAGGTCCATCCGCTGAGCACGGGCGGCCGCTTGGTGGCCATGGCGTTGATCCTGGGCGGCACCGGGACGCTGGCCTACGGCCTCACCGTGGTGACCGCCTTCATTGTCGAGGGTGAACTCAGAAACGTCTTGGGGAAGCGACGGATGGAAAAGGCGCTGGCACAGCTCAACCGGCACATCATCGTCTGCGGGGCGGGGGAATCGGGGCGGCACGTCGTGGAAGAACTGCTGAAAACCCACACCGCGTGCCTGGTGATCGAGAAGAACCTGGCCGAGTGCAAACATCTCAAGCGGTTCGGCTCGATCCCGGTCATCGAAGGGGACGCGACCGACGGGGAGACGCTGGCGCAGGCGCGCGTGGGGGCGGCCCGGGGATTGATCACCACGCTGCCATCGGACAAGGACAACCTGTTCGTCATCCTGACCGCGCGCGAGCTGAATCCGGCGCTCCGGATCGTCAGCCGGGCCAACCAGGCCGACAGTCATCAGAAGCTGCAGAAGGCCGGCGCCGACGCCGTGGTCTCCGCCAATCAGATCGGCGGGCTGCGCATGGCCTCGGAGATGATCCGGCCCCAGGTGGTCTCCTTCCTCGATGGGATGCTGCGGGGCCCCCAGCGCGGCCTGCGGTTCGAGCAAGCCGAAGTGACGGCGGGCTCTCCGGTGATCGGGAGGACCTTGGCCGACCTCGATCTGCACAACCGGGTTGGGCTGGTGATCATCGCCAAACGCCGGGGTCCCGAGAGGGACTACCTGTACAATCCGAAGGCCTCCTCGCGGCTGGAGGCCGGGGACGTCCTGATCGTCTGCGGGGAGCCACCGCAGGTGGAGGCGCTGCGCGACGTCCTGGACAAAGGGTGAAAACAGGCGACTTGGCAACCGGGCGATCAGGCACTCGGGCACGACGGATCTTCCGATGCTCGGGGCCTGGGGTGAGGACGCGGGCGTGGGCGAGTTGAAGAGATGGGAGCGAGTGGGGACCCGGACCCTCTATCAGCGGGCCCATGTGGTGGTCAGGGAGGATGCCCTCAAGCTGCCCGACGGGCGCGAACTGGCCTATCCGGTCTTGCACCTGGGGGCCAGCGTCGGCATTCTGCCCTTTCTCTCCCAGGACCGGGTGGTGCTGGTCCGGCAGTATCGCCACCTGACCCGAGGCTTTTCCTGGGAGATCCCGGGTGGCGGGATCCTGCCCGAGGAGCGACCGGAGGAGGCGGCGCAACGCGAACTCCGCGAGGAGGCGGGCTATCGCGCCGGCCGCCTTTGCCGGCTGGGGGGATTCTGGCCGAACAATGCCTACCTGGACGAGGTCATCCACATCTTTGTGGGTGACGACCTCGTGGCCGATCCTCTGCCGGCCGATCAGGATGAGCATCTGGAGGTGGGTTCCTTCCCCTTCGACGTGGCCCTGGCCATGGCGCAGGATGATCGGATCTCATGTGGGCCCACCAAGCTGGCCATCCTGTGGTCCGCCGTGGCGGGGCGAGCCCGCCGCGGAGCGTAGCGGACGCGGCGGTTGCGTGCGCCGCGACGTCCGGAGGGCGATGGTCACGGGGGCTCGCCCGAAACGGGGCGAGATCCTGCGCCGGGGTGCCGACTGACGGGAGCGGCGGGAGGTTCGCGTCGGAGCGGGGGTCCCCCCACTCCGAGGCTCTTTCGGGATGGATGCGGATGCTGAAACGGCCCGCCCGGTGCATGCCCCCTTCCGATGACCCGGCGACCTACGTCATCGGGGATATTCACGGGTGCCTGCAGCCCCTCCAGCGGCTGCTGCAGAAGATCGCGCCCCAACCGAGTGACGAGGTGGTCTTCATCGGCGATTACATCGACCGCGGGCCCCAGTCGCGGGAGGTCGTGGACCATATCTTGGGCCTTCCCTACCGTTGCGTTTTCCTATTGGGGAACCACGAGAAGATGCTGCTGGACTTTCTGGACGGCACGGACGAGGGACTGTATCTGGCCAACGGCGGCGCGGCCACCCTCAAGAGCTATGGCGGCGATTTCTCCGCCCTCCCGGCGGCCCACCTCAGCTTCTTCCGCAACCTGCGGCTGATGCACGAGACGGCCGGGTACCTCTTCGTCCACGCGGGGATCCGGCCCCTGATTCCCCTCCAGGACCAGATGGTGGATGACCTGGTGTGGATCCGCCAGGAGTTCTTCCAGTTCATCGGCCGATTCCCCAAGCCGGTCGTTTTCGGGCATACGCCGCTCCGCCAGGTCCTGCTGTCGGAGGACCGCATCGGCATCGACACCGGCTGCGTGTACGGCGGAAAGCTCACCTGCCTGAAGCTCCCCGAGCGCGAGATCATCCAGGTCCCCGGCTGGCGCGGCTGACCCGGGACTCTCTTCTCGGTACGACCATCGCATCATCGCCAGGCGACTGCGGGCCCCCATGGTCTCGACGGGGCCCGCAGATAATATACCTTGACTGGTAAGATTATCCGGATATTATTCCCGTGATGAAAAATATATCCAAGCGGGTATTGACCATCAACCTGCCCACGAACCGGTCGGCGTTCCTGTGGGGGCCTCGGAAAACGGGAAAGACCTTCTGGCTGCGCCAGACGTTCCCGGAGCATGTGCGGATTGACTTGCTCCAGAGGGACGTGTTCGGCGAGTATGCGGCCCGGCCGTCTCTTCTCCGGGAGCGTTACCAGGACCACCGGAGGATGATCATCATCGACGAGGTCCAGATGGTTCCTGACCTGCTGCACGAGGTCCACTGGCTCATCGAGAACCGCGGATCGAGCTTCCTCATGACCGGATCGAGCGCGCGGAAAATCCGACGCAAGCATGCCAACCTGTTGGGGGGCCGGGCGTGGCGTTACACCATGCACCCCCTGACCTTTCTCGAAACCCAGGGATTCGACCTGGAGGGGGTGATGGTGTCGGGACTGCTGCCGCCGCATTTCTTGTCCCCCGACCCGATCCGGGATCTGCGCTCGTATGTGGCGGACTATTTGAAGGAGGAAATCGCCGCCGAAGCGGCCGTCCAGAGCATCCCCGCCTTCTCCGAGTTTCTTCGGGTTGCTGCGCTGACCAGCGGCGAGCTGCTGAACTACACGAACGTCGCCCGCGAGGCGGGCGTGAGCGCCAAGGTGGTGCGGAGCTATTTCCAGATCCTCGAGGACACGCTGCTCGGCCTCCGGGTAGCGTCATGGCGGAGGTCCAAGACGCGCCGGATGATCGAAACCGAGAAGTTTTACCTGTTCGACGTCGGCGTGGCCAACTATCTCAGTCGCCGGGCGCCGCGGGAGGGGACGCCCGAGTTCGGGAAGGCATTCGAGCACTACATTCTGATGGAGCTCAAAGCCTATCAAGCCTACCGGAATCCCGAGATGGACATCCGTTACTGGCGGACCAGCACGGGGATGGAGGTGGACTTCATCCTGGGAGAGATGGATGTGGCGTTGGAGATCAAAGGGGCCCGCCGCGTGCACGAGGGCGACCTCAAGGGATTGACCGCCCTCCTCACCGACCACAAGGTGAAGCATCCCCTGCTGCTTTCGCTGGAGCGCGAGCCCCGCAAGATTGGCGCGAAAGTCCGCGCGCTTCCCTGGGCGGTCTTCCTGCGTGAGCTGTGGTCCGGCGGGCTGGGGGTATAATCCGATAAGAAGCTGGAACCGGGGCGCGGCTGAGATCGGCCACCCCATGGGAAGAAGGAGCAGGGTGTGATCTTGGTATACATCACGCTGAACACCATGGAGGAAGGGCAGCGGTTGGCGAGCGTCCTGTTCGAGCGCCGGCTGACCAACTGCGTGAATTTTCACCCGATCACCTGCACCTACCTCTGGGAGGGAAAGGTGACCACGGAGCCCGAGGTCGTGGCGCTGGTCAAGACACGCGCGGTGCACTTTGCAGCCGTCGCCGCTGCGGTCAAGGAGA